>USDE01000141.1 GCA_900553345.1 uncultured Collinsella sp. | reverse complement strand
CGCAGAACAGCGGCACCGACCGCTACACCAAACCCAACTACCGCGCGTACCTTTCCACGCATGCCGACACGCTCAGCACCAGTAGCAACTCGGCATACAACGATGGCGGCGCCGGCTACTACCGTATGGATGTGGGCTCATCGACCATCGCGCTCGAGGCGTCTAAGAAATCCCAGTTGGGCATCAACATCGATGACCTCAAGTCCGCTGACGGCGAGATCGCTCTGGTGGGTACCTACGACCTGAGCAAGCTCACGGGCGCCGAGGCTAAGATCGACGCCGCAAGCACGGTGACCTACACGCTGAGCCTGGAGCAGCGGCAAGATAATGGCGGCTATGCTCCGGTCGGCGATATCTCGAACTACATTACGGTGCTCGGCAGCGATTACCTAGGCACGGGTGCGGCATCCGCCGACGGCAACAGCTATGTGTTCACCGACACCAAGACCAACGGCGCGTTCCTCACGCGCGACGGCAACAGCCTTGCCTTTAAGCATGCCTTCCGCGTTAAAGTGAATACGAATGTTGAGGGTGAGAACCAAACTTACGCAAACTACCGCTTGGTGCTTACGGCCAATATTATGACCGGCAACGTTGTCGACGACACACCGGTCAACGTTAGCAACCTTGATGGCTATTCGCACTCCGACTACGTGACGTACACGCTAGCGCGCATCAACACCGAGGGCATTCGGCACGAGACGAAAACCAACTAGCTACGCGAGGGGCGGCAACCACCCGGTTGCCGCCCTTTTTCTTGTTCGCTTGGCCTACTGCTGCCCCAGCTCTCCACCAACTTTCCAGCTTTCCACTTAACTTACCACTCAAGGTGGAAAGCTGGAAAGTTAAGTGGAAAGCTGGTAAGTTAGGTGGAAAGTTGGAAAGTTGGGAGGTTCGGCATGAATGAGGAGTGGTTGGCGCAGGTTATCCATCATCTGCGGGCAATAGGAAACGACACCCAGCAGTACGAAGTAAAAGAAGCCAAGGGCGCGCTCCCCAAAAGCATCGTCGAGACGCTTTCGGCATTTTCCAACGCGCAGGGCGGCTTTATCATCCTCGGCATTTCCGAAAAGAACGGGTTTATGCCCGTCGAGGGTTTTGATGCCCGCAAGATGCAAGACGCCCTCTCTTCTGCATGTGAAAAGCTGACGCCCGTTGTGAGGCCGGATATCCAAGTGCTCCCCTTCGAGGGTAAGCTGGTGCTTTGCGCGCGCATCAAAGAAATGCATCCACGCGATAAACCCTGCTATATTGCGGCACGCGGAATGTACGATTCGTCCTTTATCCGTACGGGCGACGGCGACCGGCGCATGACTCCCTACGAAATCGATCGCTTTATGGAGGAGCATGTTCAGCCTACATACGACGACGAGCCGGTCGAAGGTGCCACGCTCGATGACCTTGACGCCGATCTTTTGCAAGGGTTTATAAAACGCCAGCGCGAGCTACACCCTAGGCTTTTGGGCACCAGAAGCGACGATGAGATTCTCCTTGACCTGCATGTGACCAAAAGGGTGGACGACGCAATCGTGCCGACGCTTGCTGCAATTGTCGCGATGGGACGGTTTCCGCAAAAGTTCTTCCCACGTCTCAATGTGACCTTTACGGCGTACCCCGGGACCACAAAAACGCAGCGAGTAAGTGATAACAAGCGTTTTGTGGATTCTCAGACCATTTTGGGTCCGATCCCTTTCATGATTGAGGACGTGCTTGCCGCCGTTGCGAGAAACACCCGAAACGCAGCGGTTATCGAGGGCGCGTTCCGGAAAGATGTGCCCGATTATCCGCCCGTGGCGCTGCGCGAGGCGGTGGCGAACGCGCTCATGCACCGCGACTACTCTTCCGCCGCGCGCGGCTCACAAGTGCAGGTCAACTTGTATATCGACCGCGTCGAGATTCTCAATCCCGGCGGGCTGTACGGCGACGTAACGATCGATTCGCTGGGAGTTTCTGGGGTTTCGTCATCCAGAAACCAGTTCCTTTCAAATATCCTCGAGACCACGCCGTACCCAGACGGTGGCTACGTGGTCGAAAATCGCGGCACTGGTTATCAGGAGATAGGTGAGCAGCTCGAGCGGGCAAACATGTTGCCGCCCGAACCAAAGAACTCGACAGTTTCTTTTTCGTTGACGTTCGATAAGCGAAAGATAATGCGGGCGGAACAGGTGACGTCTGTGGGGCATGTGGACGAGGCAATCTTGGATTACCTGGCAACACATTCTTCGGCCTCGACCAAGGAGCTCACCGACGCTTCGGGTTTGAGCAGGAGCGCCGTTTCCAACCACATAAAAGGCTTGATTGGTGCGGGCAAGATTGAGGCGATGGAGCCTCCGCGCAGCCCGCGACAACGGTATCGACTCGCGAAGTAGGGCTGTCCGTCGCCCATGCTTCGGTCTCCCAACTTCTTTCCAGCTTTCCACTTAACTTACCACTTAAGGTGGAAAGCTGGAAAGTTAAGTGGAAAGTTGGGAAGCAAGTGGAAAGCCGACATGTTAGGTGCGGACTGACGAGGGGTTAATAATTGCACAAACCATACCAGCCAAACAAAAAGATACCAATCTGGTTGGTAAAACACCGTCAATGAGCCGCGAGCCAACTAGCTGCGTAAATAAAACCTAAAGAACTGTTGCAAATGAATGGCAAATACCCAGATGCCGCCGTTGCGATTTTCAATTAACTGTTACGCGGGAACAGCAAAATGCTACTATCTAACAAGCACGTAAGAAAGCAGATTAACGGTTAAGGCTAAGAAGTGGCAGGTATGTCGGAAGCAACTAGGACCCGCACGCATGCGCCCGAGGTTAGGCAGCGCGCCGTCGAGATCCTCCAAGAGGGGGTCGGTCACCGCGCCCTCGCTGCAAAGCTTGGCATTCCCCAGGCCACGGCTCGTCAGTGGGCCCGCGCATATGCCGTGGGCGGTGCCGACGCCGTGCTCAATGCGGGCGCTCGTCATCACACCTATTCGTACGACGTAAAGCTCGCCGTGGTTAAGGACCGTCTGGAAAACGGCCTGACGGTTCGCGAGGCTATGATCAAGCACGGGATTCCCAGCGAGTCTTCGGTTAAGGCCTGGTGCCGCCAGTATCGCGAGAGCGGTGAGTCCGCGCTGGTCGATAAGCCGCGCGGTCGCAAGCCGCGCGTTAAAAAGGCGGAATAGCGAACGGGATGGTGCGCCCACAGGGGCGCATTTTTCTTGCCGCCCCTCTGCTCCAATGCGGACAGACTCCTTGCCCCGTACGCCTAAAACTCCCCAGTTGACCGAAAACCCGCCGCCGCTACTCCTCAATTGAGCTATAACGTTAAACAATTGCAGCGTTTTTGCATGGGGGAGTGATGGTATGACGCTACTGTATTTCCTTACCCTGTTTCCGCTGGTACCGGCGCTGGGCATGCTGCTCGCGCACGGTGACCGCGCCCGCGATGCGGTGGGGCTCATAGGTTCCGGCATCATTATGGCGGTGACAGTTGTAGTCGCCGTCATGTTTTTTGGCGCGGGCCCGCAGAGCTTTGAGGTTGCCTCCGACACCTCGCATGTGCTCTCGAGCATCAGCTCCGCCATCGATGTCATTCTGTGCGCCGTCATCCTGTACAACGCGTACAAATATAGGAACGTGCTCACCACGGTGCTCGGCATAGTCCAACTGGTGGGCTCGCTCGCCTTTGCAGCCATGACGCTGCCCGCGGCCGAAGCCGTCACGGCGACGCCGCTCTACCTGGATTACATGAGCGTGATCATGGTCCTCGCCGTCGGCATTGTCGGCAGCCTAATCTGCGTGTATGCCCTGGGCTACATGAAGGACTTCCAGGCCCACGACGAGCACGAGGCCGCGCTGCGCGGGCAGACCGCGCCCGACCGACGCCCTCAGTTCCTGGCGCTTATGTTCCTGTTCCTCTCGGCTATGTTCGTCATCGTGACGAGCGACAACCTTGAGTGGCTGTTCTGCGGCTGGGAAATCACCACCGTGTGCTCGTTCCTTATGATTGGCTATACGCGCACGCCCGAGGCCATCAAGAACGCCTTCACCCAGATCATCCTCAACATGCTGGGCGGCATCGCGTTTTTGGCCGGCCTCATGTACCTGCACGTTAACGGTATGCCGCTGACCATCTCGGGTGTGATCGAGCTTTCCGGCGCCGGAACCGCGCAATCCGCGCTGCTGGTGATGCCGGTCATTCTGCTGTCGCTCGCCGCACTCACCAAGGCCGCACAGATGCCGTTCCACACTTGGCTGCTGGGTGCCATGGTTGCCCCCACGCCCACGAGCGCCCTGCTGCACTCGTCAACCATGGTCAAAGCCGGCGTGTTCCTGATGGTCAAGCTCAGCCCGCTCTATGCCATCTATCCCGTGACTGGCTTTATGGTCACGAGCGTGGGCGCCATCACGTTTTTGCTCGCCGCCCTCATGGCCATCTCGCAGAGCAACGCCAAACGCGTGCTCGCGTACTCCACCATTTCCAACTTGGGCCTCATCAGTGCCTGTTTGGGTGTCGGCGCGCCCGAGGCCGTATGGGCGGCCATCTTCCTGATCCTGTTCCACACGGTGGCCAAGTCGCTGCTGTTCCTGTGCGTGGGCACGGCCGAGCATCATATCGGCAGCCGCAATATCGAGGACATGGACGGTATGTTCAGCCGTATGCCGCACCTGACGCGCTT
>USDE01000140.1 GCA_900553345.1 uncultured Collinsella sp. | reverse complement strand
ACGAGCGGGGGCTCCTGTCGTTTCCGTGCCCTCGGATTGGGTCATAGTGTCTGACGTTGGCTCAACCTGCGATGCCGACTACTTTTCTTGCACCAAAAATCGCCCCGTTCTCTGTTGAGGACGGGGCGATTCGTCTTTTGGGCTTATGCAGCCAGTCTTATGCGAAACGGGCGACGAGCTCCTGCAGGACGTCGGTCATCTTGACGAGCGAGCTGACCGGGACAAACTCGTTGACGCCGTGGTAACAGTAGCCGCCTGTCGAGAGGTTGGGGCAGGGCAGGCCGCGGAACGACAGCTGTGCGCCGTCGGTGCCGCCGCGAATCGGCAGTACTTGGGGCTCAACGCCGCAGGCAAGGTAGGCTTCCTTGGCAACATCAATAAGCTCGGGATAGTCACGAACGATCTCGGCCATATTTCGATACTGCTGCTTAATCTCGACCGTTACGCGCTCCTCGCCCAGTCGCTGGTTGAGCAGTGCGGCGGCGGCATTCATCAGCTCGAGTTTCTGCTGGAACTTGGCGGCATCGTGATCACGGACGATATAGCGCGCCGTGGCATGGTCGACCGTTGCCGAGACGCCCTCAAGGTGATAGAAGCCCTCGTAGCCCTCGGTGTATTCCGGGCGCTGCTCGTAGGGGAGCAGGGCGTTGAAGTCGCAGAACAGGTTGCCCGCGTTGACCATGCGCCCCTTGGCGTCGCCGGGGTGAATGGACTGGCCCTCAAAGCGAACGGTTGCCTCGGCGGCGTTGAAGCACTCCCACTCAAGCTCGCCAACCGGACCGCCGTCGACCGTGTAAGCGTACTTGCAGCCGAAGGCCTCGATATCCAACAGCTCGGCACCATGACCGATTTCCTCGTCCGGGCAGAAGCAAATGCCGAGCGCGGGATGGGGCAGGGAGGGATCCTGCGCGATGCGTGCGACAAGCGCCATGATTTCGGCGACACCCGCCTTGTCATCGGCGCCCAGCAGCGTAGTTCCGTCGGTGCAGACAAGGTCCTCACCCACCAGGTTGTTGAGGGCAGGAAGTTTGGCGGTGCTCATGGACACGGGCTTGCCGTCGACGATGCCGCAAACCAGATCGCCGCCCTCGTAGTGCACGATGTGCGGCGCTACGCCGGCGCCCGGCGCGACCTCGGTGGTATCGAGGTGCGCGATCAGGCCCAGGGCGGGCTTATTCTCGGAACCGGCGCTAGCGGGAATGTGCGCGCAGACATAGGCGTTTTCGGTTACATGGGCATCGGTTGCACCCAGCTCGCGCAGTTCTTCGGCAAGCACGTTGGCAAGGTCGAACTGTACGGTGCTCGACGGTACCTGGTCGCAGTTGGCATCCTCGGACTGCGTGTTGATCTGGACATAGCGCAAAAAACGCTCGAGGACGTCGGGGTCCGTGGTGGTGTTTTCCATAAAGATCGCTCCAATCTTGGTCGTCGTGTGCAACAAGAACTCTAGCACGGTATGCCGCGGCATACCGCGACGCTTGGATGGGGTAGAATCAGCCATTGAGTGCAGAAGGGACGGATGTTCATGGATACGACAAATAGCTCGCGCGAGCTACACCTAACGGTGGCGAACGAAGACTACTTGGAGTGCATGGTTCGCATCGAAAGCGAAGATGGGGAGACCGGCGGCGTGCGGTCGGTCGATATCGCACAGCGCCTTGGCGTCTCGAAGGCATCGGTCAACAAGGCGGTTTCGGCTCTCAAGGCATCTGAACTTGTCGAACAGTCTCACTACGGCAAAGTTATCCTGACTGACCGTGGGCGCGAGGTCGGCTCGGCTATCTGGTATCGCCATCGTCTGGTCCGCACGTTTTTGGTTCAGGAGCTCGGTGTCGAATTTGAGCGAGCCGATTCCGAGGCCTGCATGATGGAGCATGCTCTATCCGAGGACACGATGAACCGCTGGCTCGCCTATCTCGAAAAGCAGGGAATCAGCGTCGAGGAATAGCGGGATATATATGGATACGAGTTATTACAACCGCTTTGGTGCCGAGGAACTTACGCGCCGCTTGTCGAGCGAGACCTTGTTGGCGCAGGGCCCCATGGGCAGTGTTCTGTTGAGTGAGTACGATGCCGCCGACATTCCACCGGCGTTTTGGAATCTGGCAGAGCCGCAGACTGTTTCTCGTATCCATCGCTTGTATGTCGCCGCCGGCGCGCAGGTGCTCATTACCAACACCTTTCAGGCATCAAGCTATGCCCTCAAGCACGACCAGATTGCGCCGTCCGTGGCGGAGGTCAATCGCGGGTCCGTCGACGATGCTCGCCAGGCGCACCCACAGCTGCTGCTGGGCTCGATGGGCCCGATTTGTATTGAGTGGTTTGCCGAGGACTCTGCCGAGTATCGTGAAATCCGAGGCATTGCGCGCGAACAAGCGCACGCCTTGCTCAATGCTGGTGTTGACGGTCTGCTGATCGAGACGGTGACGTCTATCCGTAATTTGCAGCCCATGCTTGCCGGCGCCCGAGATGCCGCCGACGGTATGCCTGTCCTGGTGAGTTTTGTCGTTGACGATAAAGGCGACCTGTTGGGCGATGGCCTCAACATCGAGGCAGCCGTTTTGTACGCCGAAAAACACGGCGCAAACTCGGTTGGTGTTAATTGCTGTTCGCTTGCGGCCGCGAACGCGGCGGTGCCCAGGATGGTTGCATCGGCGACTACTCCCGTCACGGTGCGTCCCAACGCGGGAAATCCGGTTCAGACACAGGATGGTCCCGTGTGGCATGAGGACCCCGAAGCCTTTGCTCGCGCATGCGTCGAGTGGAAGCGGGCGGGCGCCGCAATGGTAGGCAGCTGCTGCGGAACCACGGCGGTTACGACAGCCGCTATGGCAGATGCGCTCAATATATAGAACCCGAAAATGGGAGTATCGAATCACCGCCCCCGCTGGGGCGGTTTTTGTTGTCGGTGCGCACCTCGACGCTTTTGCCTAAACGGTGAACGAGCGTGCCGGCGGCTTGCCGGATGCCCGTTGCGGGTATACCTCATGCGTACCATGATCCAAACACTGCGAGGTGTCTGCGCGTGTGCGCGATAATTCACTTTGGAACTGACGGTTGGCGAGCTCGCGTCGACGGAGACTTTACTATCAACAACGTCGCTCGTGTCACTGATGCTATCGGCAGGCTATGGCAAAAGACGAATCCCGGTAAAACGGTATATGTAGGATTTGACACTCGGCCGCAAGCGCGCGAGTTCGCCGAGCTCGCGGCGGGCGTGATTGCCGCCCACGGGCTCGATGCCGTGCTCGTGTCTCGACCGGTGCCGACTCCCGCTCTTACGTGGGCGGCTGCGTATGACGGCGAGGCATGCGGCGCGCTTATGGTGACGGGCTCACATCATCCGCAGGGCTATCTATGCCTCAAGCTGCGGATGGGTGATGGCTCGACGGCCAACCAGGATGTCATCGAAGAGCTCGAGGAGACGATGGCCGCCGAGCCGCTGGGGCTTGAGGGGCAATACCGCACGGCAGATATCATTCCCGACTATATGCGAGCGGTGGCATCGTTTGTCGACGCGGATGCCATTCGCGCCGCGCATGTGCGTGTGGTGGTTGACCCCATGGGCGGAGCTGCGCAGGGATATCTTGCCGACTTGCTTCGAGAGCTTGGCGTCGAAGTCCATGAGATTCACGCCGACGAGACGACCGATAGGGGAGATATCTGCCCCGACCCGGTCGAGCCGTGGGTGGATGCTTGTGAGCGCGCAGTTGTCGAAGACGGGGCGTGCGCCGGTCTGGTGACTGATGGCGACGCCGATCGTATCGGCGCGGTTGATGAGCGCGGCAGATATATACATCCACATCAGATCATGGCGCTCGTTTTGGGCGATTTGGTCCAGTATCGCAATCTGAAGGGACGCGTCGTCGTCAACCTTTCATGCTCCACGCTTGTGCGTCGCATTGCCGAGGCACTCGGCTGCCGCGTGGTCATCAAGCCCGTCGGTTTTAAATATATAGCCGCCGAGATGAAGAAGGGCGGCGTTCTCGTGGGCGGTGAAGAGGCCGGTGGTATCGGTATCGCCGCGCACATGCCCGAGCGCGACGGCATCCTTGCCTGCCTGATTTTGTGCGAGCTCATGGCCAAGACCGGCGCGCCCTTGGGCGTGCTTATCGATCAGCTCGAGGCGAGCTTTGGCAAGACGAGTTACGGACGTCGAGATTTGCGCCTTGAGGCCGAGGATGCCGAGACGTTGCGCACGCTGCTTCCCGGCGTGAATCCCAAGTCGATATGCGGCAAGGCGCCGCAGAGCGTAAGCCATATGGACGGCTTGCGTCTGGCATTTGAGGATGACACCTGGCTGCTGATCCGTCCCAGCGGGACCGAACCGGTGGTGCGCGTGTACGCCGAGGGCTTTTCGGTGGAGGAGCGCGATGAGCTGCTAGATGCCGGCTGCGCTTTGGCCAGGGGCGCATATCGGCTATAGCCAAGGGGCCACTCTATATAAAGATGTGCTCGGCAAGCGGTAGCTATCAACTGGCAAGCGTCAGTTGAGGGCACAGTTGTGTAGGAAATGTGTGCGCCCAGATTCCCGCCCCCGGGGCCCCTCCGGTCTGGCAATATATCTCCTTGCCGCGCGGCCCGGTGGAACCGGATCAGCCGCAAAGCGTGCACCTTGAGAACCGGATACTGCGAGGATGGACACTTACTTCAGTGTCGCA
>USDE01000139.1 GCA_900553345.1 uncultured Collinsella sp. | reverse complement strand
CAATACCGAGTTCCTGCAGGTAATCGGCCCATTGGGCGATCTTCATGATGGGCGCACCGGGGTTGGGCGCGGCGTTGGCAGCCTGAGCGAGCTCATCCTCGGCAACGGGCGCAGCGTTTTCGCGCGGAGCCCCGCAAAAGCCCAGCGGATAGATCTGATAGAACGTCGTCTCGTATGCCCACATAACAGCCTCCCGGTAAGCTCAACACAACGCCATCCATTGTATGCCTGCCGTGCATCCCCTCCCCCAAAATAAGTTGCGGTGGAATAGGGACTGTTTGCCGGGTTTATTGGGCCCAGCAGTCCGTATTTCACCGCAACTGATGAGGAGGATGTGGCTAGGCGACGGGCTTTGCGCGGCGTATGGCTGGGAACATCACCGTGATGGCGAGGATGACGCCCACGACGGCAATCGCCCCGCCCGCGAAGCCGATCCAAGCGATACCGGGACCCGAAACCACGGCGCCGCCGATTAAACAGGCCCGAGAAGATCGACATGGCGACGGCCGACGAATCTGCCGGCGTGTGCTTGATGAGCTCGGCCTGAAACGCCACGTTAAAGGCCGTGGCGCAGCAACCCCACAGTGCGCAGACGGCAAGCACCAACACGAGCGCCGAGGCTGCAGGAGCCATAAGCAGCAGAGCCGCCGGCACGCCGGAGAGCGTAATAGCCAAGAACGGGAAGCGATGCCCATCGAACAGGCGGCCAAACAGCCAGCTTCCGAGCAGACCAGAGCAGCCAAACGCCGTCAGCGTCATGGTGATGGCGCCCGCGTCGACGTGCGCGACCTGTGCCAGGAAGGGCTCGATATAGCTGTAACCCGCGTAGTAGCCGGTCGCCATAAAAACCGTGACCGCGTAGAGCGCGATCAGGAGCGGGTTCTTGAGCAGCTCGGGCAACTGTTTGACGGTAAAGCGCTCGCCCGCCGGCATGGCCGGGAACACGGTCGCCTGGTAGACGACCGCGATGGCCGAGAGGACCCCGACCACGGCAAACGTCATGCGCCAGCCCACGGCCAAGCCAATAGCGCGACCGAGGGGCAGACCAAAGATCTGCGCGATGGACGAGCCCGTAGCGATCATGCTGATGGCGAGCGCCCCGTGGCGAGTGTCGACCAGGCGCGAGGCCATAATCGAAGCGACCGACCAGAACACGGCATGTGCGCAAGCGACCACCAGGCGCGCACAGACCAGGATGGGATAAGTCGGCGCCACAGCGGACAGAAACTGGCCCAGCGAAAACACGGCCAGCACGCCCAGCAACATCCGCTTGAACTCAAAGCGCGAAGCGAACACCATGAGCGGCAGCGACAGCAGCATGACGCCCCAGGCATAGACTGAGATCATGATGCCGGCTTGGGACTCGGTGAGCGAGAACGACGCGGCGATGTCAGTCAAAAGACCGATGGGCATAAACTCCGACGTGTTGAACACGAAGGCGCAGCAGGTGAGTCCGATGAGCGGGAGCCACTGCTTGAGCGTGATGCCGTCTTGCCTTGCCTGAGTCATATATAACGTCTCCAATCGTTTTGAGCGGAGGCGATTATATAGCAACGGCCCGCATCCGTCAGCAACAGATGCGGGGCCGAAAACAATTCGATACACAGAGGTTGCGCCGTCAATAAATAACTAAGCCAACCCCAGCAATATACCTGCCGAATGCACGACAAACGCCACGATCCAGGCGACCGTCACCTGAAACGCGAACACGGCAACGGCATAGCGCGCGCCCAGCTCGCTCTTGACGGCGCCGATGGCAGCCACGCAGGGCGGATACAGCAGCGTGAAGACCAAAAACACGTAGGCGGTGAACGGCGAAAACATGGTCGACAACACCGCAGGCGAGGTCGCGCCCAAAAGCACCGTGAGGGTCGAGATGACACTCTCCTTGGCGATAAGTCCGGTGACGAGCGCCGTGGATGCACGCCAGTCGCCAAAGCCAAGCGGCGCCAGCGCCGGCGCGATAATGCTACCCAGACCGGCAAGCAGACTCTGCGACTGATCGGCGACCACATTAAAGCGGATGTCGAACGTCTGAAGGAACCAGATGACCACGGTCGCGGCAAAGATAATGGTAAAGGCCTTGGTAATAAAGTCCTTGGCCTTATCCCATGCCAGCATCACCGTCGTCTTGACACTCGGCAAGCGGTAGTTGGGAAGCTCCATGATAAACGGCACCGGGTCGCCCTTAAATGCCGGTTGAGCACCAGAGCGGCAATGCAGCCGACCGCAATGCCAATCAGATAGAGCGAGACCATGGCGGGGACCGTCGCCTGCGGGAAGAATGCTCCGCACAGCAGACCGTAGACCGGCAACTTGGCCGAGCAGCTCATGAACGGCGTGAGCATGACGGTCATCTTGCGGTCGTGCTCGGATGGGAGCGTACGGGTCGACATGATAGCCGGCACGGTGCAGCCAAAACCGACGAGCATGGGCACAAAGCTGCGGCCCGACAGGCCAAAGCGACGCAATACCTTATCCATGACAAAGGCCACGCGCGCCATGTAGCCCGAGTCTTCCAGAATGGAGAGGAACAAAAAGAGCACGACGATAATCGGCAGGAAGGTCAGCACGCTGCCCACGCCCGTAAGCACGCCGTCGACAGCCAGCGAGCGCACTACGTCGTTGGTGCCGAACGCCTTGAGACCCGCATCGGCCGAGGCGATGATGGCAGCGATGCCGTCCTCCATAAGTCCCTGCAACGCCGCGCCGATCACGCCAAACGTCAGCCAAAAGACGAGACCCATGATCACCAGAAACGCCGGGATGGCCGTGTAACGACCCGTCAGGATGCGGTCAATCTTGACGGAGCGCACGTGCTCGCGGCTCTCGTGCGGCTTGACGACGCAACGCCCGCACACGTCGCCGATAAAGCCGAAGCGCATGTCAGCCAGCGCAGATAGACGGTCGGTGCCGGCCTCGCCCTCCATTTGGCTAATGATGTGCTCGATGGCGTCGAGCTCGTTGCGGTCCAGGTGAAGCGCCTCGGTCACCAGCTCGTCGCCCTCAACCAGCTTGGTCGCCGCAAAACGCACGGGAATGTGCGCCGTCGCGGCATGGTCCTCGATAAGGTTGGCAATGCCGTGGATGCAGCGATGCAGCGCACCGCCGTCTGGGCCATCGGGTGCGCAGAAGTCCAGGCGGCCGGGACGCTCGCGGAAACGCGCCACATGCAGGGCATGGTCCACCAGCTCGCCGATACCCTCGTTGCGTGCGGCGCTAATGGGAACGACCGGCACGCCCAGCAGACTCTCGAGCAGGTTGACGTCCACGGCGCCGCCGTTGGCCGTCACCTCGTCCATCATGTTGAGCGCGATGACCATGGGTCGATCGAGCTCCATAAGCTGCAGTGTCAGGTACAGGTTACGCTCGATGTTGGTGGCGTCGATGATATCGATGATGGCGTCGGGGTGCTCATCCAGGATAAACTGGCGGCTTACGATCTCCTCGCCCGTGTACGGCGACAGAGAATAAATGCCGGGCAGGTCGGTAACGCTTGCCTCGGGGTGGTTGCGGATGGTGCCATCTTTGCGGTCGACCGTCACGCCAGGAAAGTTACCGACATGCTGGTTGGAGCCCGTCAGCTGGTTGAACAGCGTGGTCTTGCCGCAGTTTTGGTTGCCGGCGAGGGCAAAATGCAGCGGTGCGCCCTCGGGCACGGCCGTCTTTGCCGCGCGGGGCGAATACGTCCCCTCGCCCAGGGCCGGATGCTCCGTCGTGCCGATTGCGGCGTTAGCGCGCGGACCCGTATCGGTGTCGTGAATGCCCACGAGCTCGATGCGAGCGGCATCGTCCTTGCGCAGCGTCAACTCATAGCCACGCAGGCGAATCTCGAGCGGGTCGCCCATAGGGGCGTACTTCATCATGGTGACTTCGGTGCCCGGCGTTAGGCCCATGTCCAAAATATGCTGTCGGAGTGCCTGATCGTCCGATGCCACCGATGCGACAACGGCATCCTTTCCAATCTCGAGTGTATCGAGCCTCACGTCCGCGTTCCTCCCCCGGCGCCCACAGGGCGTTGCATTTTGTTTACCATGGCTAACCGTTTGCCACGGCTAACCAATTTTAACCATGCATGATAGCGCGAACACACACCGATGTTCAATCGACAGATTGGTGCAAGGGGGATTCCGGGCCGTGGTTTCCCCGAGGACCGAAAGCCGCCCGCCCCCTCGACAAAATGATCCATTCCCTTCGTCGCATGCAAAACAACCAAGGAGTGTCCCAAGGCGCCGGCACAACAGGAACGTCCCCAGCTGCCGGCAGCATTTCGCCGCAACAGCAAAGGCCCGCGCTGACAACAAATGTCACCTGCGCGGGCTTGGTGGGCGCTCACATAGGCACGTTATAGAGACCCACATCAGCTATGGAATGCCAAGTAGCACCGATACGCGATGCCCGCCGGCTTACCTAGCAATGAAACTCGCCATAGCCTTAGACAATCGGCGCAATGCCGGCAAAGTGCAGATACAGCGAAATGATTGCCACGACAATGACCACCGCTGCGATCAGCTTGTCGTGCAGGTGCGGAAGCACCGGCTTACCGCGACCTCGCTCGCCCAGCATATAGACGGGAATGGCCGGAGCAAAAAGGATCGTCGTGATCATAACGCCCTGAAGACCCGTCGACCACACCAGGAACAATGTGTAGATGAAGCCGAGCGTACCGAAGAAG
>USDE01000138.1 GCA_900553345.1 uncultured Collinsella sp. | reverse complement strand
TTTTAAGGGTGGTTCTGATTTTACGCCGCCAAGCCAAGCGGGCGCCGCAGCAGCCAAAACCGCTTCGACAGCTCCAATAACTATCCCAGACGAGGCCGATGCCGCCCCCACACCTCTGGCAACCATCCCAACCGAGCCTCAAGCCGCCTCGATACCGCTGACAGCGAACCCAACCAAGCCCACAGTCACCCAAACAGTCTTGGCGACCGCCTCGCCCGGGCCCGAATGGGCCTCGCAGCCATATCCGAGCGACCCCCGCAAATCGAAGGTGAATGGTTTCCCGCGAAGTGAACGAGCCAAAACGAACCCCAGGAACATCGACACTTTTGGCGGCTCATTTCCTGCGGTTTTGTCGTTAGAATCCTGCGGTTTTGACGCCAAAAAGTGTGGATGTTTCGGAGGTCCAAAAACACTCGTTCACTTCACGGGAAACCATTCACCTTCGATACGGCAGCACCCCCTCCGCCGCCAAAGGACCACTTACCAATGCTGATGTGCCTCAATAACGGTCTGCCAGAGCTTAAACCGCTTTGTCTCGGCGCGCGCCTGTGCCAAATATCGCGCTTTCTCAGTCATAGGCTTGTAAAATATGGGCCGCTTGCGACGATGCAGCTTGCGCCGGACGCGTTCGCACAGGCGAACGAGCTTTTCATAGTCGCTCGCCTGGTCGGTCGTCACCGTAAAGTACGCGACCCCATTGAGCATCTGCAGCTCGTTGCGACGCTCGGCATCCTTGTGGATTTTCTCGCTTCCATCATGGATGGCGTCGCTGTCGTAATCGATCAGCGCGGTAAGCACCTCGAGCAGCAAGCCAGCCCTTACTTTATCCAGGCCCACCTCTGCTTTCGCTGTAAGCGTTATGTCGGGTGTGCGCTCCAACACTCGCAGCTTGCGGTTGCGCCCATCGTTGTAACCGTCGCGAATGAAGTACTTCTTGTTCAGCTCGGCCTTGCCCAGCGCAAGCCCGCCGTAGCGCGCAGGCAGCGACATAAACATGCAAAGCCCCGACTCCCTTGGAGACCGTGAGCCCTCTTCCACGTACGGAAGCAACGCCTTCGCCTTGGCGGCGCCTCTCACCTTTGACGCCCGGTCAAGGTACGCCGCAATGAGCTCCTTGGTCGTGAGCCTGCCGTCGCGCATGCCCGCATCCCTGCTTGTTACCCCGCCGGGAGCAAGGTTATCCAGCCGGTAGTCCGATGTCATGGCATAGCCGGCATAGATGGCCGCCGCCGCATCGCCATCGTGCGCTGCCTGCAAAAACGCCAGCTCGGGAGAGCACACGTATGCATCCAGGTCGCCCATCCAGTGGCCCAGCGAGATAAACGAACCTGCCGGGAGCTCGTTGGTGCACAGATGCGTCTTAACGTGCTTGCTCCGCCGACGGTCGGCGCGCGACGGCACCAGCAAATCCAGCGTATCGATTCCCAGGTCATAGCGATCGATAACCTCCTGCGCTTCTTGATCCGAGAGCGCGCAGGCGCCCGCGATCGACACGACCTCTGGTTCCGAATCCCCAAAGCGCGGGTTCGGGATGTGCGCCAAGAGCGCCAGTGCAGCGTTATGTGAAACGATGAAGTAACTCATGGCGCGAAGATAGCATGTGCATCGGAGGCGGCTCGCGACTCCGGCGAGTTTTCGGCAAACGACCAGCGGTTTTTTGCCACGGTGCAACCAAAGTGTTCATTCGTCGACGTCTAAATGCAAATCCGTCAAGATTTTGGCAAGGTTGCCGCTCAACTGGCCAAAAGCTGACCAAGCACTTGCCCATTTGCTTGACGGCACGCCCCCGCCAAAACACCCCGCTACTTCTTGGACGGTCGAAGCATCCATCCAGCGACCGCACGCCAAACCGCAATCGCCTTGTTAAGACAGCAGACGCCATCGGTCACCGGCTCAGACACCGCCGGCCCCAGTCGTGCGCATCGAGCACCCAACGCTGGGGTATCCTTGGAGCACATGCACCGCAAGCCGCACAAAGGAGCCGCCATGCGCACCGAGCTCGATGTTCCCTTTTCGCACAAAGACGAGGCCAAGGCCCTGGGCGCCAAGTGGGACCGGGTCAAGAAGATCTGGTACGTGCCCGATGGCGTCAACCCCGAGCCCTTTGCCGCGTGGCTGCCCGGCGTGGATCGTTCCGACCCCAGCGCGCCCTACATCTATCTGGTGCTTGGCAAGCGCGAATGTTGGAAGTGCCACGAGCAGACGACGGTCGCGGCCTTTGGCATTCCGTATCGGGTGGCCGAGGACTCGGGCAGCAAGGCTGCGCCCGGCGCTGCGCCCGCCATGGACGACGCGGGCCACATCGCGATCGACACCGCCCGCGCCAACGCTATAGCTATCGTTTCCGCGCTGGGCTGCGTGCCGGCCGAGATCCGCGACTACCTGCGCGGGCGCTGCGGCTACAAGCCCGTCACTTCGCGCACCACCAAGACCGTATCGCTCGCCAGCACCTGCACCGGCTGCGGCGCGCTGCAAGGCAGCCATTACCTGTTCGAGGAGCCCACGTCGCCTTTTGCACTCACGGCCATCAACAAGCTGCCCGCGCTGGAGTTCGTGCGCGTGGAAGTCGCCGGCGTCTATGGCATCCCCGCCAGTCAGAGCGACTTTGACCAGGCGCTCTTCACCTGGGCACGCGACCACCACACTAAGTTTCACAAGACACTGTTCGAGGGGATCTACCTGTAGAGCAAAGCTCGAAAATCGAGTCCAGACTTCCTCGAAAATCGAGTGCGAAAATCCTCGAAAATCGAGTATGATTATCCTCGAAAATCGAGTATGCGCAGGTAGTGAGGTCTATCAAATCATGATTTCTTATGGTTCGGAACAGCCCAAATCCTACCGTCCTCGCCTTTTGGACGAACGACTGCAAACCCTGCTCCAGATTTTTGGAGCGGTCGAGATTCGGGGCACAAAGTGGTGCGGCAAATCATGGACCGCGCTCGCATTCGGTGAGAGCGTCGTTCATCTTGACGACCCAAACGTAAAGTCGCTGGTCGAAGCCGATCCTTCGCTCGCCCTTCAGGGCAATAAGCCGCACGTCATCGATGAGTGGCAGGAGACCCCCGCAACATGGGACGCCACGCGCCGCGCCGTAGATGCATCCGGCGGCGAGAAGGGCCTCTTTATCCTCACCGGGTCGTCAACGCCGGCAAAAGACTCTGTCACTCACAGCGGCGCCGGTCGCATAGCTCGTCTCGACATGAGCACCATGACGCTTTGGGAACGAGGGCTTTCAACGGGATCCGTTTCGCTGCAAGACCTATTCGAAGGATCATTCGAGCCTTCGGCCTATACAGGCTCGCTCCCCATGCTGGCCGACGCAATTTGCTGCGGAGGATGGCCGGCACTTGTCGGGGCGAGCCCTCAGATGGCCGTAGAGGTCGTTAACCAATATCTCGATGCCATGTACGAAGTCAGCGTTCCGCAAAAAGGAGGCGTGGGGTCTACAGCACGGCACATTGTGTCCTCGCTCGCGCGCAACGTTGCGACCTCTGCCACGCTCAACACCATCGCGGCAGACGCCTCGTTGGGTGACAGTGACGCCCAGCCGGCAACTTCGACCGTGGCGTTTTACCTCGACATGTTGGAGAGCATGTACGCGATTGTAAATCTGCCCGGCTGGGATGCACCCGTCCGCGCAAAATCCCGCCTGCGCACCAAGCCAAAGCGCTATTTTGCCGACCCATCCATTCCCGCAGCCGCGCTTGGAATGAATCCTGAAAGGCTCCTTGCGGACGGCCAAACTTTTGGCCTGCTCTTTGAGTCTCTGTGCATTCATGACCTGAGTGTCTACACCTCATGCCTGCCCGGCTCGCATCCGGGCTCACTCCACTACTATGGCGACTCCGACGGGCTTGAGGTCGATGCCATCATCGAGCTGAACGACGGCCGCTGGGCAGCGATAGAAATCAAGCTCGGCGAATCCAAGGTTAGCGACGGAATCCGCAACATCGAGCGCCTGCGCCGCAAGGTCGCCCTGAACCCTGCCGCGCGCAACCCCCAGCCGGAGTTCTGCGCCGTCATCACCGCGACCTCGCCCTTCTGCCGCTACGACGCCGAGCACGACGTCTACGTGTTCCCCATTGGAGCGTTGCGGGCGTAGGGCAATCCATTCTGGGGCGCCGGATTTGTTCGACCGGCAATTCGGTCAACGAAGTTACAGCCCCGCATCGTCATAGGTAATGGCGCATCCGCAGGTTGGGCATTGTTGAGGATAGATTGGAAGGCGCAGGCCTGTTCGAGCCCGAAGCTCAGTAGCGTGTTTGTCGCGGATATCGATGAAGCTGATGTCTAGGCAAGGGAGGTCTGCGTCACAGCGAGGGCAGGGCAGACAGATTTGGCTGCAGGTGGCCTCGACGAGCGGGAACAGGCTCCGGTCCATTAACGCTCGCGGCAGGTTTCCGTACGCGCCTCGTGCAATATCACTTCGCCATCCCATGGTCTCCCCTTTCCCGTTTTAACTGTTGAGGAGAGGATGGCAGGATCGCGCAATACTCGATGCGGCGCGGCGCGATCCGATCAATCAACATGATTGGGTCGCGACGGGCCGCCTCTGCCTAATACGGAGCAACGGCTTCCGCCCGACGTCGCGATTCCGAGAAATCGAACTCGGCGCGATGAGCCTCAAGAAAACGGGCGTTTGGACGCAGGCGATGCTCATCCGGCTCGCGCAATAC
>USDE01000137.1 GCA_900553345.1 uncultured Collinsella sp. | reverse complement strand
CCCCGCCGTGCTGCTGTGCCTCAACCCGGTGCGCGGCATCGCCTTTTTGCTGAGCCCCAACAACCACGCGGGCATCATGATTCTGGGCAGCTGCTTCCTCGCCACCACCGGTGCCGAGGCGCTCTATTCCGACATGGGCCACGTCGGCCGCGGCAACATCTACGCTACCTGGCCGTTCGTTAAGTGCTGCCTGCTGCTTTCCTATATGGGCCAGGGCGCTTGGCTTATGAACAACGCTGCCAACCCCGAGCTCATGGGCATTGCCGACCTCAACCCGTTCTACCAGATGCTCGCCCCGGGCCTGCGCCCGTTTGCCGTCGGCCTTTCCACCGTCGCGGCCATCATTGCCTCGCAGGCGCTCATCACCGGCGCATTCTCGCTGGTGTCCGAGGCCAGCCGCCTGGACCTCATGCCGCACATGCAGGTCTTCTACCCTGCCGAGACCAAAGGCCAGCTCTACATCCCCATGGTCAACAACGTCATGCTCGTGGGCTGCGTCATCGTGGTGCTGCTGTTCCAGAACTCGGCGCATATGGAAGCCGCCTACGGCCTTGCCATTACGCTGACTATGATGTGCACCACGCTGCTGCTCTTCTTCTACCTGCACGAGGAGCGCAAGCTCAAGGTTGCTCCGTGGATCTTCGCGGCCTTCTTCCTTTTGCTCGAAGGCTTCTTCTTCGTGAGCTCGCTCACCAAGTTCTTCCACGGCGGCTACTTCACCATCCTCATGGCTGCACTCATCATGGGCATTATGGTGTGCTGGTACAACGGCACGGCGGTCGAGCAGCGCCAGTTTACGCTGCTGCCGCTGCGCAGCTACCTGCCGCAGCTCAAGCGCCTGCGCGACGACGACCGTTACGAGCGCATGAGCGACAACGTCGTGTACCTGACCAAGGACACCCATACCGACTACATCGACCGCGATATTGTCTACTCGATCTTGGACAAGCATCCCAAGCGTGCCCACGCCTGGTGGTTTGTGAACGTCGAGACCATGGACGAACCGCATACCTTTGCCTATTCGGTCGAGACGTTCGGCACCGACTACGTGTTCCGCGTGCATCTGTACCTGGGCTACAAGATCAACCAGCGCGTCAATGCCTACCTGCGTCAGGTTGTTCAGGACCTGGCTGCCACCGGCGAGCTGCCGCCGCAGACGCATGACTACTCGGTCTACAAGGATCCGGGTAACATCGGCACGTTCAAGTTCGTCCTGATCCGTAAGCTTCTGGCGCCCGAAAGCGATGTGGAGCCCAGCGAGCGTACGGCCATCACGCTCAAGTACATCATCCGCCGCGCCGCCGGCACGCCCGCGCGTTGGTACGGCCTGGAGAACTCCAACGTGAGCTTTGAGTACGTGCCGCTGTTCACCAAGTTCAAGGCCGTGAATAAGATGCAGCGCCTGGCTCCCAACGAGCGGCCGTAGTCGACGCTCGAGGTTTGTCTGCGAACGGGCGGGTTTGTATTGACGGGGATTGAGTCCTGGGAGGAAACCATGGATGCAAAGGTGCTTGACGGTTGCGATCTTGCGACCGAGCTGGTGCGTGAGGTACGCGCCGATGCTGCCGAAGATCGGTTCTTTACGAATCGGGCCAACATGGATATGGCCGACCGCGTGATTTCGATCGTGGTGACGGTGCTTGTCGCGGCGTGCGTGTGCGCACTGCTCGCGCACGTGCTGTTTGTCTAACGACCGCAGGTTGCAAAGGCTTTACACTTGGAACCACCACAAGGGGAAACCACCACAAAGGTGCCTGTCCTCTTTGTGGTGGTTTTTGTTTTTGAGAGAGGGGCGGGACGCTGATGGACGTCCGTACGGACGGCGATATTGCCGATAGCTTTTGGTGGCGGCGCACAACGCTGACGCGCCGCACTCCTCTGTATGACGCCTGCGTATCGGTGGGGCTGCTGGTCGCGGCGACGATTGTGGGCGCGCTGCTCGACCATCCGGGTCTCGCGACGAGCATCATGATCGTCTATGTGTTCGCCGTTCAGCTGTGCGCATTCTTTACCTGGAGTCGCCTGTATTGCTTGCTGAGCTCGGCTGCCGCCGTGGCGCTCTACAACTTTTTGTTTGTCGACCCGCGCTACTCGCTGTCGCTTATCGACCGCGGCTATCCCGGCATGTTCTTCATCATGTTCGTGGTTTCGCTTGTGTCGAGCTCGATTGCGTTGGCCCTGCGCCGCGCCTTGGCACAGGCTGCCGCCAGCGACCGCCGCACGCATATGGTGCTCGAGACCAACCGCATGCTGCAGCGGTGCGCCGATCAGCATCAGATCGTCCACGCCATGGCCACGCAGCTGGCGCGTCTTTCGGGCTGTCCGGTTGTGTGGTACAGCGCCGACGCCGAGGGCGATGACCTGCTGCCGCGTGCGACGTACACGGCCGTGGGCGATGCCGCGCCGGTGCACGAGCTGGCGCCGCAGATGCCGCCGCGGCTCTCGGCGTCCGCCTATGTGGGTACGCCGCTCGATGCCACCTATGGCGGCTCGGCGTTTTATGGCATCTACCTGACGGTTCGCACGGGCGACGGCTTCGTGCGCTCGGGCGACCCCGCCTCGGTGGTGGGCGTGCTGGCTATCGTTGCCGAGCCCGACGTGCTGACGCACGAGGAGCGGGCACTTGCCGATGCCATCGTGAGCGAAGGCGAGCTGGCGCTCGATCGCGCCCGCGCCATGGAGGCCCGCGAGGAGGCGGCGGTGCTCGCCAAAAACGAGCAGCTGCGCGCCAACCTGCTGCGTTCCATCTCGCACGACCTGCGCACGCCGCTCACCAGTATTTCGGGTAATGCCGACGTGCTGCTCGACCAGGGCTCGACCGGCACCGCCGTGCTCGACGCCCAGACGCGCCGCGGCCTGCTCCTGTCCATTCGCTCGGATGCGCAATGGCTCAACGCTACCGTCGAGAACCTGCTTGCCATCACCAAGCTCGAGGGTGGCGGTATGCACCTGTCGATTACGCTCGAGCTTATGGACGATATCGTCGAGGAGGCGCTGCGCCACGTAAGTCCGGCCGTGCGCGAGCATGACCTTAAAGTGGTGGCGTGCGATGAACCGGCGCTCGTCAATGTCGATGCGCGCCTGATGGTGCAGCTGGTGGTCAATCTGGTGAACAACGCCATCGCCTATACGCCCGCAGGCTCGCATATCATGATCTCGATTAGTGTCGACGACGGACGCGTGGCGTGCTCGGTGGCCGATGACGGCCCGGGCATCGCACCCGAGGACCGTGAACGCATCTTTGAGTCGTTCTATACCGCCAACCATGGTCTGGCCGACAGCCACCGCAGCGTGGGCCTGGGTCTTTCGCTCTGCCGCTCCATTGCGTTGGCGCATGGCGGTAGCATAGAGGTTGCCGCGGCGGACCCGCACGGCTCGGTCTTTACGATTGAGCTTCCCGTCGCCGATGTTTCGTTTGATAAGGAGTAGCGTCGTGCCGAACTCTGCCGTAAAACCGCTTATCTTGGTCGTTGAGGACGATCCCGCCGTTCGCAACCTTATCGTTGCCGCGCTCGAGGCGCACGGCTTGCGTCATATGGCCGTGGAGACCGCCCATGCCGCCATCGCCGCCGCCTCATCGCAGGCACCGAGTATTGTGCTGCTCGATCTGGGCCTGCCCGATATGGACGGCGTCAAGGTGGTGGAATCGGTGCGCGCATGGTCGGGTATGCCGATTATTGTGGTCTCGGCGCGCAGCGAGGATGCGGACAAGATTCGCGCGCTCGATGCCGGCGCCGACGACTACCTGACCAAGCCGTTTTCGGTCGAGGAGCTGCTCGCGCGCATTCGCACGACGCTCAGGCGCCTTTCGTATGCACAAACGGGCGGCGTTGTCTCCGAGGGCTCGTTCGATACTGGTGAGCTGCATATCGATTTTGATGCCGGCATCGCCATGATGGATGGCGAGGAACTGCACCTGACGCCGATCGAGTACAAGCTCCTGTGCCTGCTGGCGCATAACGCCGACAAGGTGCTGACGCACCAGTTTATCCTGCACGAGATTTGGGGCACGGCAACTAAGAGCGACCTGGCGAGCCTGCGTGTCTTTATGGGCACGCTGCGCAAGAAAATCGAGTCTGACCCCGCGCATCCGCGCTACATCCAAACCCACGTGGGCATCGGTTACCGATTGGTCACCCAAGGCTAGATCGCCAACCACCATCCCAATATGAGTTGCGGTGAAATAGTTCCTGTTTGGTTCTTTACCAGGCATTTTTAGGAACTATTCCACCGCAACTTTGTCTATTTGCCCTTGGGCTTGCTGGCGTAGAACTTCTTCTTTTTGGGCTTGCCGGCGGGGGAGGGTTTGTCGGCAAAGTTGGACTTGCCGTTGCCGGCCTGCGCGTGCGCGGGCGCCGTTGCGCGGGGCTTGCGGGCCTCGGGGTTGCGCAGCTCCTCGACGCGCTCGGCAATCTCCTCGGCACTAAAGCCGACTTCTGCCATGGCGTCCTCGATGGGCAGGCGGCGCACGATATAGCAGTGGTGCACCTTCTGGTTGCGCGCGAAGTCCTCGGGGATGGTCTGCGCCGTAATGTCCTCCAATACCACGCCCGCGCGTGCGAGCTTGCGCGTCTCGGGACGGAAGCCGCGCAGGTTGCAGCTAAAGATGGCATGGCCGCCCTGCGCGAGCAGGCGCGATACACCGGCCAAAAGTTCAACATGGTCGCGCTGGACATCCCAGGTGCGGCGG
>USDE01000136.1 GCA_900553345.1 uncultured Collinsella sp. | reverse complement strand
AATCACTCCCGGCCCGGCGCTTCTTCGTTCTACTTGTCCCCGTCCCCTGCGGGCGAGTTCTTTTGATTGCGACGGTTACTCCAGGTTACGTTGTGCTCCTTGTAGTAATCGGGCGCCTCGTTGCCGCTCGCGCTAATGGGGTCGTTGCCGGTCAGGGTGTCGGTAATATCCTGCACGAACTTAACGAACAGGCTCGAATCGTCGGTCTCGGACGAATCAAAATCGAAACCGAACTCCACCGCGCCGCCGATAATCTTGTCCACGCACTCCGGATCGTCGCCGTCCAGCCAAATGACCACGGTGTATTTGTCCACATCGCCCACGCGAAAGTTCGCGTGGCTGATGGTCGTCACCACGTCTTTGGACGCAAACGGCTCGGTGTTGGGCTCGGGGTTGCCGTTGGCCGCGGCAGCCGCGTAGGTGGTGGGCTCGCCATTGCGATACACCCTCACGCGCGCGGCCTTCTCCACGCCCTTGCTGGCGCTGACCACCTTGAGCTTGGCGCTGTAGCCCAGATCGGTCTTGCCGGCGTTGCGGATATAGAAGGTGTACGCCACGTAGTTCTTGCCGTTGTGGCTTCCGTCGATGTCGTCCAGGTTGTCGGGCAGGTCCTCGGCAGCGATATTGGTGCCGTTGTCCAAGGCGTCGGCGGCCAGGCGCGCGGTGGCGTTGTTGAAGTCGCCGTTGTCGGCAATGGCCACGCCGCGGCGGAACAGCTCCAGGCGGTTGAGGTTGATGGTGAAGTTACCCATGTTTTCCTGCATAAACGACAGGGCGAACAGCACGCCAAAGGCAAGTGCCAACACCACGAGGGCCTTTTGCAGCTTGTCCATGCGCAGCAGCGCCGCGCCGATACGTTCCATGCGGCGCTTGGGCATATACATGGATACGACCGCATCGGGGTCGATGTCGTCGAGGTCCTGGTCGGCCAGCGCCTGCTCCAGCTCCTCGATGCGCACCACGCCGCGCAGGTTGCGCTTGGGCTTGGACTTGCGTTTGGGTTTGCCAAAGCGCTTGCGGGAGGTGGGAGCCTGCTCGGGCGCGGAGTCCTCGCCGGATGCGTCCTCGGCATTGGCGCCGGATGCGTCCTGCGACGTGTCCTCGGCCAAGCCCTCGACCAAATCCTCAGCCAAATCCTCGGCAGCTTGATCTTTGTTGTCGTTACGCTTGAACAGAGCCATGGCGATCAGATCTTATATTTGGTGCGAATGTAGCCGACGTATTCTTTGACGAGCTCGCGCTCCATGTCGTCGGCGTAGCGGAACTGCAGGCCGCAAACGTTGCGGTACAGGCTGCCCTTGGGCGCACGGCGCACCCAGCACACAATGCCCAGCTGCTCGGGCAGCTCGTGGCGCTCGCCCTGCAGGCGAATCGCGGGCATTTGTACGGCCAGGGCCTCGCCCACGTCGGGGTAATCGTTAAGGTAGATAGCCAGGCCGCCGGCCGAGACGTCGATGGTCATGGCGTCCTCGGGCTCGGGGGTCGGCGCGTTGTCGCGCTGGTAGGTCAGGCGCATGGCGACCTTAAAACGCTCGTCGCGGCGCTTGACAAAGGTGCGCTGCTCAGCGACTTTGCGCATTTTCCAGTAGGTGCGGATGCCCTTTTTCTCGACCGACTCGGGGTAGCCGGCGAGCACGAACGTCTCCTCGCCCACTTTGTATTGCAGCAGCAGCTTTTGGTTTTCATCCATGATAAGCGGCTTGCCGGCGAGCATGGGCGCGCTCATAAGAAAGTACGCCTCGTCCAGGTTCTCTTTGTACGTGGCGAGCATGTTGAAGTCGGTTTTTTGGCCCATGGGCACGTCGAATGCCACCTGAAGCTTGGTCCCCGGCGTTATCTGTTGCTCTGCCATGTTTTCTCCCCCAGTCGCGGGCGCCGATATCATCGTCGTGCGCGATGCACATTGGGCTATTGTAACTGCTTTGCCGTAGGTTTCGATGTGCGGTGCGTGAAATGGCGGGATGTGGGGCGCGGGGCTAGCGCAGCTGCTTTGCGCGCTCCGTTAACCGGTACTTGCGGTTGCGGCTCGTCGCCGCGGCCGTAGGCTCTAGCTTGCCCTGCGCGATAAGCGCATTGACGCGCGTCCTAACCTGGGAGACGGTGAGTCCCGTGCATTCTGCCAGTTCACGTGTTCCCAGTTCGCCATTGCGCTTGAGTGCAGCCACAATTAAGTCCCCGCCATGATCGATTTGCTCAACCTTCGCTCGGTAGAGGACAACCTTAAACCGGTCGAAACCCGGGCAAAACAATGGCTCAGCCAGACCGTACGCACGCATGGCATCGAGCATCATTGGAATGCCCGACCCGTTGCCTTCGGCAGGAGAGCCCGCGCCGTCGGGCAACGGGACAAGCGACATGAGCTTCACAAGCGTCGCATTGCGACATCGGGAGCTGCCGTCAAACAGGTTCTCGCGAGTCTTTCCTCCGTATAGGCCGCCGGGGTTCGTCACTTCGATACGGTCATCAAAGACGTCAACAGCGATCGACTGCCCACAGAACCGATCTCCGTATTCTCGGTGGATTACGGCGTTGGCGATTGCCTCGCGCAGGACCTCCTCGGGAATCTCCAGCGAGTCGACACGCGAGACGCCTTGGATCATCGAGGTTCGCCGCAAATTCTTGGCGACTGCCGCGACGGCATCCGAGATCATTTCGCCCAACGTTCCCTCGCAGATCATACGGTCCATGAACATCAACGACCCCGCCGCGCCCTTCTGCGTTCCGGCATAGACCGCCACATCGATAAAGAGCTTAGGATAGAACTGCTGAGGATAGGCACCCGCAGCCAGGAGCCCGGCCTTAGTAACATTGCCCTGGGAGTCGAGGAAATTCAGGCGCTCCAGCTTCGTTTTCTTGTCCGGCGCGCCGCGCATTGCCCGGGGTGTCAGCGAGAAAGCACGCTCTATCGTGCGGTCGACCAGGGCCTCGTCAAGATCGCCTGCGACCGCGCCGGGCACCGCATCGCGATCGCTAGGACTCGTCCGTTCGTATGACGACAGCGCCAAAACCTCGGTCGATGAAAGTGGCACGTCTTTGTCATCGATGCGCTTGTAGCTACCGCCCTGGGCGCCACGCTCTATTACATAGCAGGGCTTGCTCGACGGGTCGAGCTCCTCAATCGTGATAACGAGAACCACGGTGCCCCGAAGCCCCACGCGCTCAATAGTGTATTTGGGCGGATTGGCCAGTTTTCCGCGACCGCCGGCATCACCCATGCCCGCTACGAATTGGTTGAGCACCTTCTCGGTCTCAAAGTTCTCAACCGGGACAAAGCCCGCGCGCTCGCTCACGCCGAGCACGATAATTCCGCCAGCGGTATTCGCGAATGCGCTAACCGTTTCCCATACGTCGCGGGAAAGCGTCGTGGCGCTCTCCTTGACCTCGACGTTAAGATCGTCCGAGCCCATGCGCCTTAAAGACTCGAGCAGACCGGTCAGCTCGTTTTCGTTCATCTGCATGTCCTTTCGCTCGGCCCGGCGGAGAATGCTGCGAATAGATTTCCTTCGTCTCTCAGTTATCTCTCGTAATTATCTCTCATCTTTCTGCTATCTCTCATATTAGAGATAAGTGAGAGATGAAAGATAAGATATCTGCCATTTGTTTCATTTAAACATGTTTTTGCTGGTAGAACAATCGGTATTGATACAATGCCGTGATTTCTTGTCTCTTTGCTGCTCAGTTATCTCTCGTAATTAACTCTCGTCTTTGTGCCATCTCTCGTATTAGTGACAAATGAGAGATGAGAGATACGTGAGTGACGGACGAGCGTGGATTTTTGGACGGTCGGAAAATCCCTCAAACAAAAAACGGGGCCGGCCTTACGCCGAGCCCCGTTTTCAAACGGTTAGTTAGTTATCCAACGCGCGAGCATAGCAGTCAACATTACGCCGCCGCGAACACTCCCAAGCCCGTTCCGATGATGCAGATCGCGAAGATGCCAATAATAATCCAAATGGTCTTGACACCCTTTTTATAGAGGGCAACGCAAGCGAACGTTGCCAGCAAGGGCAGCAGACCGGGGAAGATCGAATCGAACAGATCCTGCAGGACAATCTCCGAACCACCCACATCAAAGGTCAAAGCAGTGGACAGTGAGACCTGTGCCGCAATCATGGCGCCAATGACGGTCATTCCGAGAACGCCGGCAGCATGCGTCATGCGAGACATAAGGTTGTTCTCTTCGGACTGCTGCAGGAACTTGGTTCCCAGGTCGTATCCCAGATGGGCGGCGACGATACGCGTTGCAAAGTTAATCACGGAGTAGAGAAGGAAGACGGAGACGGGAAGGGCGAGCGCGACGGCAGTTGCCGTGCCCGTACCCGTAATGACGGCAAACGCGCAGCCAAGCACGCCGAAGGCATAGACCTCGGGAGGAACCGCCGCGCCGACCATGATGGCGCCCATGAACATGGACTCCAAAGCAGCGCCGACGATAACTCCCTGCTGGACATCGCCAAGGATCAAGCCGACAAACAGGCTCGTAAACAGCGGACGACCAAGCATCGTAATGCCAAATGCTTGCTCGTCCATAGACGCCATAATGCGACCAGCGCAACTAGGAGGTACTGGGCAACTATTCTGATTAACCCCAGAAATAAGCCTGCAGGCGAGACGTTCAGAACAGCTCGCCTGCAGGCAACAGCAGCAATTTGAAAGGATTAGTAGTTCATCTGGTGGTAGTAGCGACGCGTG
>USDE01000135.1 GCA_900553345.1 uncultured Collinsella sp. | reverse complement strand
GGTTGCCCGGATCGGTGAGGCCCTCCAAGCCGTATTCGTCGCCGTAATAAATCGAGGGCACGCCCGGGAAGGTCATCTGCATGAGCGTCGCCAACCAAAAGCGGCTCTTGGCCAGGCCCATGGAGTTATCGTCCAGGCGCCATTTGCTGCGCTCGCTCTCGGGCAGCTGCGACTCGTCGGGGCCACCGCCGAGTACCGAGATAATGCGCGGGCGGTCGTGGCTCGAAAGCAGATTGAGCGCGCAGGACAATGCCTCGCGCGGGTAGTTCTCGCGGAGGGTCTCGATGTCCTCGGCAGCCTGATAGGCGTTCTTGTAGCCCATCAAAAAGCCGATGACCATGTCGCGGAAGGGGTAATCCATAGCAGAGTCCAGCTCAGAGCCCTGCAGGTAGCGGCGCAAATGGCCATAGCTAATCTTGTTGGAGGCGTCTTCCCAGACCTCGCCGAGCAGCAGCGCGTCGGGCTTCTCGGCGAGCACGGCCTTTTTGATTTCGGCAAGGAAGTCGTCGGAAAGCTCGTCGGCCACGTCCAGGCGCCAACCATGGGCACCGGCGCGCAGCCATTTGCGGATCACGCCGTCCTTGCCCAGGAGCCGCTCGCGCACCAGTTCGGAGCTCTCGTTGATGGCGGGCATGTTGCCCACGCCCCACCAGCAGTCATACGAACCGTCTTCATGGAAGTAAAACGCATCGCGCCACGGCGAGTCCTCGTTCTGCCAAGCACCGACGCCGGGATAGTTGCCGTAGCGGTTAAAGTAGATCGAGTCATCGCCCGTATGGTTGAAGACGCCATCCAGGATGATGGAAATGCCGAGCTTCTCGGCTGCCTCGCACAGCTCCGTAAAGTCCTGCTCGGTGCCCAGGATCGGGTCGATCTTGGTGTAATCGGCCGTGTCGTAGCGGTGGTTGCTCGCGGCCTCAAAGATCGGGTTGAGGTAGATGGCCGTAAAGCCTAGCTCGGCAATGCGGGGCAGGTCATTTTGAATACCCTTGAGCGAGCCGCCGTAAAAATCCCAGGTCTTGATGGAGCCGTCTTCGGCACGCTCGTACTCGGGCGGTTCGTTCCAGTCCTCGACCATGCGGCGCTGGATTCCGTTGCGCGGTTTTTGGACCTCGGCCAGCGTGCGCTCGTGCCAGTTTTCGTCGCGGGCATAGCGATCGGGGAAGATCTGGTAGACCATGCCGCGCTCGTACCACTCGGGACGCACTTCGCGGTGCTTGTAAACGGTAATCTGGAACGACGGGACCTCGGCGTAGTCGTAGGTTACGCCCTCGCCGCCGGTGCGGCCCTGCGGCGCGCCCAGGCGAACCTCGGGCTGGCCCTCGATGTTGCAGATAAAGCTGTACCAGATAAGACAGGGCTCAGTGCACTCAAGCTCTACGGTAAATATGCCGTCGCCCTCGTGCGTCATGGGGTACAGAGACTCACCGATCTCATCGATCCAGGTGCGCAGCGTAAGCGTTGCCTGGTTGGGGTCGGCATCCTCCAAAATCACGGATAGCGAAACGGAAGTTCCAGTGGTCACAGCGCCAAACGGAGTACGAAACTGCGACAGACGGCTGTTGTGAATCAATCTCATAATACGGTCCAGTTCAATAGAATCACGGCCTGCGGGCCATGGGCTTTACGCACAGGATATAAGTATATCTGTTGTACACAGGCTGTATAAACAACATCCGTTTACCATCGGCGAACGGTTGTCCTAGAAAATCGTTTTACCATTCAAATTATCGCGATATTCAAATGTACCTATACCGATACTATTTGTAGCCAAACATAAGTAACCCGGTTTACTACGACGATTTGAATGATCTCAACCACGGTCAATTTGGTGATATTAAATCCGCAGGTAGAAGCGTTGCCAATTTCATAGAATACTCTCCGTGGTCGGCCAGAGCTATTTTGTCGTAGTAAACCGCCCCTCTTTTTAATAGAGAAGTTCAACCAAGAAGAGGGCGCCTGGTTGGGGCGCCCTCTTTTGCGTTGGATTAAGTTTTAATCGTCCAGACTAGTGACGCTTGCGGGTGGCCGTTGCCTTGCGGACGGAGGTCTTCTTGGTCGGAGCCTTTTCCTCGGCTGGAGCGGCGGGGGAGACCGGGGCCTTCTTGGCGGGCTCGGTCTTTGCCTTAGTCTTGGGAGCGGTCTTGGCCTCAGCGGCCTTCGGCGTCGGCTCGGCCTTTACTGCGGGCTTGTCCTCGTCCTTAGCCTCTGCCTTGGGAGCAGCAGCCTTGGTCGTGGCCTTTTTGACCGTCGTCGTAGCGCGCTTGCGCGTGGTGGTTTTGGCGGCCGGCTTTGCCTCGACAGCTACCTTGGCCTTGGGCTCGGAGGGCGCCTCCTCGACCTTGACGGCGGGCTTTGCAGCGGCCTTCGGGGTCGTCTTCGCGGCGGCTTTCGTCGTAGCCGCCTTGGTCGTCGTCGACTTCGCAGCCGTGGCCTTCTTAGCGGTCGTGGTCTTGGTCGCGGTCGTCTTCTTGGCAGCGGTCTTGGCCGGAGCCTTTGCCGCGGGCTCGGCCTTTACCTCGGGAGCGACCTCGGCCTCGGCGGCCTTTTTGGCAGCGGCGGTCGTACGCTTGCGCGTAGTCGATGCCTTGGCAGTAGTTGCCTTAGCGGCGCTAGTCTTGCTAGCAGCGGCCTTCGTGGTCGTGGCCTTCTTAGCCGTCGTCTTGCGGGCCGTCGTCTTCTTGGCGGCAGGCTTCGCGTCGGGCTTAACTTCGGCCTTGGCCGCCGGCTTCTCCTCGGCCTTGGGCTCCTCAGCGGCAGCGGGCTCCTTAACGGTCGCCGCAGGCTCGGCCTCAGCGGCAGCGGGCTCATCGACAGCTGCAACATCAGTCACACCCGCCGGCCTCTCAATCTCCGGGTGCATAAAGAAGTACAGGTCCAGATACTTATCGGCCGAACGCGTCCAGCTAAAGTCCTGGCTCATGGCCTGCGTGACCAGCTGGTTCCATGCCTCACGGTTATCCCAGAACAGGCGCGCTGCGCGGAAGACCGCGTCGCCCATCTCGTCGCCATTAAAGTTGCTAAACGAGAAGCCCGTACCCTCGCCGGTAAACTCGTTATACGGGATCACGGTGTCCTTCAAGCCACCGGTCTCGCGCACGATGGGCAGGGTGCCGTAGCGCATGGCGATGATCTGCGACAGACCGCAGGGCTCAAACTTCGAAGGCATCAGGAACATGTCGGCGGCGGCGTACATACGCTGCGACAGTGCCGGATCGAATTCGATGCGCGCGGCCATGGTGCCAGGGTACTTGTCCTGGAAGTAGCGCAGGCCGTCCTCGTAGTCGCGGTCGCCTGTGCCCAGCACGGCCACCTGAACGCCGCCGGACAGGATGCGGTCGAGCGCGTACATGACCAGGTCCATGCCCTTCTGGCGCGTCAGGCGAGTAACCATCACCATAAGCGGGCGGTCGTCGCGAACCTCGAGGCCTAGCTCTTCCTGCAGCTTGGCCTTGCACACGGCCTTGCCGGAACGATCGTCAATCGTGTAGTTGGCGGCAATGCGCTTGTCGGTTGCCGGGTCAAAGCCCGCCACGTCAATGCCATTCAAAATGCCCTGCAGCGCGTAGGAACGCTCGCGCAGCACGCCGTCCAGGCCCTCGCCAAACTCGGGTGTCTGGATCTCGCCCGCATAGGTGGGGCTCACCGTTGTGATGGCGTCGGCATAGTGCAGCGCGCCCAGCATGTAGTTGATGCTGCAGGCGTCGCAGCGCAGCTGCGAGGCGGCCGCCGGAATATGCGCCACACCCAGGATGTCCTCCATCACGGTGTCGCTAAACTGGCCCTGGAACGCCACGTTGTGGATCGAGAACACGGTCTTGACGCGGTCGTACAGCGGCAGGCCCTGGTAGAACTCGCGTAAGAACACTGGTGCCAGTGCCGTCTGCCAGTCGTTGCAATGCAGGATGTCGCACTCAAAGCCGGCCGGCAGGTGCTGCAGGCTCTCGGTGATGGCCTTGGAGAAGAACGCAAAACGCTCGCCGTCGTCAAAGAAGCCGTACGGATAGTCGCGCGCAAAGTAGCGCTCGTTGTCGATGAACATATAGGTGACGCCGTCGTGCTCGAGCTTCTCGAGTCCACAGTACTCATTGCGCCAGCCCAGGCTCACGTAAAAGTCGGCAAAGTGCTCCATTTGCGCCTTGTACTCGTCCTTGATGGTGGCGTACTTGGGCACCATCACGATAACCTCGGCGCCGGCGCGCACAAGCGCCGCAGGCAGCGAGCCCGCCACGTCGCCCAGGCCACCGGTCTTAACAAACGGTGCGCACTCGGCCGAGGCAAACACGATCTGCATCTTTTTGCTGGTTTCTGCCATATTGTCTCCCATGTTGCAATTCGAGAATAGCCGCCTGGCGCTAACCGGGCGGCTATTCTACATGTTACGAGCGATGTTGCGGCGCCAACGTTAACGTACGATGGTGGTGTCGGAAGTTAACGGAGCCTTTCCCAGCACCAAGATGTTCTCGGGCGTGCCGCGAAGCTCGGTGTTGGTGGGAACCACGTTGTTCTTGTCCAGGATGGCATTCTCAACGCGAGCGCCGCTCTTGATGATGCAGCTCTGGTTGATGATCGAGTTGGTCACCGAGGCGCCTTCCTCGACCACGACGCCGCGCGACAGGATCGAGTTTCGCACGGTACCCTTGATGATGCAGCCGGCAGAGATGATCGAGTTGCACGCGTGGCTGCCGGTCGCATAGCGC
>USDE01000134.1 GCA_900553345.1 uncultured Collinsella sp. | reverse complement strand
ACCAACCTTGGCGGTCACAAGGAGATCATGGAGTCCATCATCGGCGACCTCGCCAAGGTTGGTGTTACCGCTGTCTCCGATACCCCCGAGTGGTCTGCCCTGCTCGAGCAGTATCAGAACTTTAACTATCAGTTCGGTCGTCTGGGTTGGATTGCCGACTACCCGATCATGGACAACTTCCTGTATCCGCTGTTCCACTCCGACTCCCTCGGTGGCGACAACCGCTCTGGTTACAGCAACCCCGAGTTCGACGCCAAGGTCGACGAGGCTCGTACTATTGTTGACGATGAGGAGCGCGTCGCCAAGATGCAGGAGGCCGACGCAATGGTCGCTGCCGACTGCCCGGTCATCCCGATTATGTTCTACACGCACACTGTCGCCGGCTCCGATCGCATCAAGCACCTCTATGTCGATCCGCAGAAGCACGCCGATCTGGGTACCGCTGAGCTCGCCTAAGAGTTTGCAGCTTCCGTGAGGGTCAAGTATTTACGTAGACCTCATGGGAAACATACAGTTCTCCCTAACCTGGGGTAAACTGGCTGATGGTAATTTTGGGATGCCGGTCTGGCGATCGGCATCCCATTTAGGTTAATCCCTAGATAGGGGAGTGGTATGGGTAAGTACATCGTTAAACGTGTGCTTCAGTTCATCCCGGTGTTTTTGGGCGTTACGCTGATTCTGTTCGCCCTCCAGAATATCGTGCCGGGAGATCCGATCAAGCTGATCGGTGGAGACAAGGCTCTGTCCCCCGAGGTGGAGCTTCAGCTTCGCGTTCGCTATCACCTGGTCCAGACGGACGAGGACGGCAACGCGATCCTTGACGAGAACGGCGACCCCGTTCAAACGTCGCTCGTGGACCGTTACTTGTATTACATGAACGGCCTGCTTCATGGCGATCTGGGCAATTCGTATCAGCGCAAGCTGCCGGTTACGGAAATCTTTGCCCAGAAGTATCCGTATACGGTCAAACTTGCCGCGTGCGCCATCGTGCTCGAGGCAATTATGGGTATCGGTGCGGGTATCATTTCGGCGGTAAAGCGTTATTCCTTCTGGGATATTTTGGTAACGCTCACCACGTCGATCCTCGTTGCGGTCCCGGCCTTCTGGCTCGGTATGTTGCTGCAGCTGTTCTTTGGCGTCATCCTCAAGGACGCCACGGGCGGTGCAATCTCCATGCCGATCTCGGGTGCCGGCGGTTCCAGCTCTCAGTATCAGGATTGGATGCACTATGTGCTCCCGACCATTACGCTGGCTTCGGTTTCGACCGCTTATGCTGCGCGCATTATGCGCTCGCAGCTGCTTGACGTCATGAACCAGGATTACATCCGTACGGCAAAGGCCAAGGGTCTCTCCAATCGTGCGATCATCGTCAAGCATGCGCTTAAGAATGCACTCATCCCCGTCGTTACCTATATTGGTGTCGACTTTGGCGGCATGCTTTCGGGCGCCATCCTGACCGAGACGGTCTTCAACTGGCCCGGTATCGGCTATGAGGTCTATCGCGCCATTAGCATGCGTGACTGGCCCATCGTTATGGGCGGCGTTACGCTCATCGTTGTCGTCGTCATGGTGATCAACCTGCTCGTCGACATTAGCTATGCATTCCTCGACCCGCGCATCCGCCTTGGCGGTCCGTCGGATAAGGCCTAAGGGAGGTACGTCTCATGCAGGAAACTGATTCTCAGTCTCAGGAGCAGGCTACCGCCACCAAGGTCGCATCTGCTCCCGCCAAGTCCCGCACGCTGTGGGGCGACGCTTTTAAGCGTCTTCGTAAGAACAAGCTCGCCGTTATCGGTGTCTGCTGGATCATCATCGTCGTTGTGGTTGCCCTGACCGCAGATCTGTGGGCTAAGCCCTGGCTCGGTTCGCCGACGGCTTCCGATTCGACCACCATGGCCGAGACATCGCTACTGGCTCCGTGTGCCGAGCACCCGTTTGGCACCGATGCCCTCGGTCGCGACATTCTCGTCCGCGTTATCTACGGTGCACGCGTTTCGCTTTCTGTCGGTATCATGGCCACCGCCATCTCCACATTGATCGGCCTGGTCATGGGCGCCCTGGCCGGTTTCTACGGCGGCATTTGGGATACGATCATCATGCGCTGTGCGGACATCTTCCTGGCGTTCCCGTACGTGCTGTTCGTTGTCGCCATGATCGCCGTTATCGGCCGTGGTCTTCAGAACGTCTTTATCGCCATCGGCATTCTTGGCTGGCCTTCGATTGCGCGCGTCTTCCGCTCTGCAATCTTGACGGTCAAGGAAAACGACTATGTTGATGCGGCGCGCGCGATGGGTGCATCTGATGCTCGTATCGTCGTGCGTCACATCTTCCCGAACTCCGTCGCCTCCATCGTGGTCTACGCGACCATGAACATTGGTGGCGCCATTCTGACCGAGTCCGCTCTGTCCTTCCTCGGCATGGGCGTTATTCCGCCTACGCCTTCGTGGGGCTCCATGATTCAGGACGGTCAGCAGTATCTTCTGACCGCTCCCTGGATGATGATCATGCCCGGTCTGGCAATTCTCTCGACGGTGCTCGCCTTCACCCTGCTGGGTGACGGTCTGCGCGACGCCCTCGACGTCAAGATGAAGGACGCATAAGGATGAAGAAGAACAAGAACTATGTGGACCTGAAGGACCAGCCGGTTCCTGAGGGCCAGCATCTGCTCGAGGTCGATGACCTTAAGATGTATTTCCACACCGAGGATGGCGTTGTTCGCGCTGTCGACGGTGTCTCCTACACGCTCGATCGCGGCGAAACCCTGGGCGTCGTCGGTGAGTCCGGCTCCGGTAAGTCCGTGACCGCCATGACCATCATGGGCCTCATCTCGATGCCTCCGGGAAAGATCGAGGGCGGTGACGTTCGCTATCGCGGCCGCTCCATCCTCGAAATGACCGAGGAAGAGATGCAGCACATTCGCGGCAACGATATCGCGATGATCTTCCAGGATCCTATGACCTCCTTGAACCCGGTCTATAAGATCGGCAGGCAGGTGGGCGAGGGTCTTCGTCTGCACCGTGGCTACTCCAAGCAGGAGGCGCTCAAGCGTGCCACCGAGCTTTTGGACCTCGTGGGTATCCCCGAGCCCGAGAAGCGCGTCAATGAGTATCCGCACCAGTTCTCTGGCGGTATGCGTCAGCGAGTCATGATTGCCATGGCCCTTGCCTGCGATCCCGATATTCTGATTGCCGACGAGCCCACGACTGCCCTGGACGTTACCATCCAGGCTCAGATTATCGAGCTCATGCAGGAGATGCAGGAGAAGAACGGCAACGCCATCATCATGATTACCCATGACCTGGGTGTTGTCGCCGATATGGCCGATAAGATCATGGTTATGTACGCCGGCCGCCCCGTTGAGTTCGGTACTGCTGAGGAAATCTTCTACGAGAGCCGCCACCCCTACACCTGGGGTCTTATCCGCTCCATCCCGGAGCAGGCAATCGAAGAGAAGAAGCCGCTGACGCCGATTCACGGCAACCCGCCTTCGCTCATGAACCTGCCTGAGGGCTGCGTCTTCTCTCCTCGTTGCCCCTACGCGACGGACAAGTGCCGCAAGCAGCGCCCTGAGCGCGTTGTCACCGAGTCCGGTCACTATTCTGCGTGCCACTATTCCGGTGACCCCGAGTTCCTCAAGAACGCTCCTGAGACGTCCCGTATGCGCAAGGATTCCAAGAAGGGAGGCGAGGCGTAAATGGCAGACAATAACGAGCGCACTCCACTGCTGAAGGTCGAGCACCTCTCCAAGGAGTTTCCCGCAGAGTCCGGCATGTTCGCCAAGCGTTTTTCCAAGCGCGTCGTCTCTGCTGTAAACGACATCTCTTTTGAGATTTATCCTGGCGAGACCTTTGGTCTGGTTGGCGAGTCTGGTTGCGGTAAATCCACCACGGGCCGCACTATCATGCGTCTGACCAAACCGACCGCCGGCAAGGTGTTCTTCCAAGGCAAAGATGTTGCCGAGATGAGCAAGCATGAGATCAAGGACATGCGTCGTGAGATGCAGTTTATCTTCCAGGATCCTTATGCTTCGCTCAACCCTCGTATGACCATCGGTGAGATTGTCTCCGAGCCCATGACCATTCACGGCGTGGGCACCAAGGACGAGCGCATTGAGCGTGTCCGTGAGCTTCTCGACGTTGTCGGACTGAACCCCGAGCACATTAACCGCTATCCTCATGAGTTCTCCGGCGGTCAGCGTCAGCGTGTCGGCATTGCCCGCGCATTTGCGCTGAAGCCCAAGCTGATTATCTGCGACGAGCCGGTTTCTGCTCTGGATGTTTCCATTCAGGCCCAGGTTCTAAACCTGCTCAAGGAACTGCAGGACAAGTTCGGTACCGCATATCTGTTTATCGCCCACGACCTGTCTGTCGTGCAGCATATCTCCGATCGCGTTGCCGTTATGTATCTGGGTAAGATGGTCGAGGTTTCGGACTGGAAGACGCTCTACAGCGAGCCCCACCATCCGTACACGCAGTCGCTGCTGTCTGCCGTGCCGGTTCCCGATCCTGATATCCAGAAGACCCGCAAGCGCATCATCCTCGCTGGCGATCCGCCGTCGCCGCTGGATCCGCCGACCGGCTGCCGTTTCCACACGCGTTGCCCGATCGCGCAGGGTATCTGCTCCGAGAAGCTCCCCGAGTTTAAGGAAGTTGCACCGGGTCACTGCTGTGCCTGCCACTTCGCCGAGCCGTTCCCGATCAAGGA
>USDE01000133.1 GCA_900553345.1 uncultured Collinsella sp. | reverse complement strand
GCACGAACATTGTCGTTCCCGGCAAGCCCCTCAACCTCGTCGAGCTCATCGACCAGGCTCACGCCATGCACGTATCCCATATCTACAGTCAGAAGCTCCTCGCCATACGGCACCGGCTCTCCGGCATCATCGTATGCAAGGGGATCCCGGGGGCACCGACCATGCTCGGCTTCCGCTTTTCCACAATCATCAACACGCGGGCCTCTTGTAGCGCGAGGCGCCCCGGGTTCCCTATCAACAAAAGCATCGGGCTCAATCGTCAGACACCGGTCGTAATCAACCGTTCCCTCGCCCGCGCGCCCGTTGCCGCATATGCTGCGCGCAGCGATAACCTCGGTCGCCCCCGCGCGAAACAGCCCCTCGATATCCGAAGGATCGAGCGTCTCTATCAGTACGACCACGCGGCTCACACGGCCCTCGGCCGTCAGGCGTGCAACAGTCTTTCGCACGTCTTCGGCATCGAACAGGGCTGCCGCGATAATCGCCGCCCCGCGACGCGACGGAAACGCCCGCGCCATGGACACCAGCCCATCCAGGTCGCCCACGCGAAGCACCTGCGCGCCCGCATCGCGACCCTCGACTTCCCGCTGCAGCAATCCGTAATCACCACACGCGCAGCATGCAAGCCAGATCGCCTTCATCACTCGTCGCCTCCGCTCTTTTTGCCGCGCACCGTGGCGGGAATCGTCAAACTGACCGTCCCCTTGCCCGAGGCCCCCAGCAATTCCTTAACGTCTTCGGGGTCGGCCGCCAGCGTCACCCATTCGATCTTGCCTTCACGCGTGGCGCCGGCATCTTCGCTGGTATCGATTACGCGCGCGCCGCACAGCCGATCGGTCACGCCGTCCTTTTGCACGTACACGTCCACGTAGCTGCCCACGCCCGTGGCGCCCCCGACCGAATGCTCGGCATCGACCGCCACCGAAACGGCGACCTTGCCTTTGGGCACCTCGAGCGTGTGGGTTTCGGCCTTGGTGTAGACATCGCAAATCACGGCATTTTTAGGGATGCGCGAGGTCGTCACGTCGCCGCGCACCTGGCGCAGCTCGGTCGCCGCATCGCGCGGCAACAGGCTCGCCAGCCATTCCTGGGTTATGACATTGGTCTCGTCGAGGGTCTCGCCCACATCGATATCACGCGCCGCGACGCACACCTCGACGCGATCGCCGCCATACTTGGCCAGCGTCTCGGCCTGGACCTGCTCAGCCTGCGAGCGAATCGACGATGCGTAGACCATGCAGAGCAGCGCGGCGAGCACACCCGCGATTAGACTGATGGCGATGCGCTTGCTCTTGTTCACGGCCGCTCCTCTCAAGGTAGCACCGGGCGGATGCCCGTAGCACCATTGTCCGAGCGGGCAAGCAGCAAAACGGTGCGATCGCGATCTTGGTTTTGAGTGTCAAACCAATTGCCGACCAAAAGCTGACCGGCCCGTCAAGCTCGTGGCAAGGTTTTGGTCAGCACGTCAGCAAAACGCACGTTTAGGGGCGCATCGGCAATAAAAAAGCCGCCTCCCGTACCATTGGGAGACGGCTGTCATAGGTAGATTCAATTACAGATGGACATCGGGATCGAGCATCTGAGCACTCACACGCATGGATGACGCCAGGTTTTGGAACGTCTCCAGGCGCAGGCTGTCGATTTGCCCGGCATCCTCGGCCTCGCGAACGGCGCAGCCCGGTTCGTGGGTATGCGTGCAGTCGCCAAACCGGCACGCACGCGACGCCTCGACGATCTCGGGAAACGCGCGTGCCAAGCCCCGCTCATGCCCCACGAGCGGCAGACTGCGCAGGCCCGGCGCGTCAGCAATAACGCCGGCTTCGCCCGGCAGCGCCACCATCACGCGCGCGACCGTGGTGTGGCGACCCTGGTCATCGCGCTCACGTACGCCGCCGGTCGCCAACGTATCGTGACCCAGCAGCGCATTGAGCAGCGTCGACTTGCCGGCACCCGATTCACCCAGGATCATGGCGCAGCTCCCGGCGGGAACGCAGGCGCGAACCTCGTCCAGGCCACGGCCCTCGGCAGAGGATGTCACGATTACGCGCACGTCCGGACCCACCAAGCGGTGCACGCGGTCCAGATCGCGCTCGAGCTCGGCGGCCTCGCAACGGTCGGCCTTGGTGAGCACCACCACCGGCTCGGCATCGCAGTCGAGTGCCAACACCAGCGAGCGCGCCACGCGGTCGAGCAGTACCTCGCCGGCGCCGAGCGCCTGCACGATCAGCACGCTATCCACGTTGGAGCAAAGCACCTGACGCTCGCCGCGAGCGCGTCCGCGCCAGCGCTCAAAACTCGTGCGGCGTGGCAGCACGCACTCGATCACGCCCATGTTGTGCCCGGGCGCACGACGCACCGCCACGCGGTCGCCCACGGCGGGCAGCAGAACCTCGTCCTCGCCACGCGACTTGGCAAACCCCACGGCATGCTCGGCACGAAAGGTGTCATCGGCAGCCGCCACCAGCGGAAACCCACGATCCAGGCGCACCACGGCACCAAGCTGCATCTGCTCGGGCTCCTCGGCCCGAGCACAAAAATCATCGAAGGCAGCCTGCTGAGCCCCATCGATAGGCAGGTCGTCGAACGCCGGAACATCCTGCAGCGCGTCGAGCCCCGGCACGCTTGCCAGCAGTTCCTCGGCAGACGCGGGGGCTTCGGTCGCGAGCTTCCGACGACGATCGCGCTTAGCCCGCGCCCCCGTCGTCTTTTTCTTCGCCTTAGCCTTCGCCTTGCCCACAAGCGCCTCCCAGCACCACAAATCACAACTGAGCAGGTATTTTAAATCAAAAAGAGCTGGCCGGGCAAAGCCCGACCAGCTCACATACTTTCCCTCAGCCCTTTTCATCCGCACGGGAGAAAAGCCAGCAAGGATACCGCAGGGCCCGCCCGTCGGGAGGGGTTTCCTAAGGGCACATCCCGCAGCCGCAAAGCGGCGAGGACGTGCCCGTGGAAACCCCGCAGGCGGTCGGGCCCGGACAGGTGCGTTACTCTTTCTCCACGGCGCGCATGATCGCCTTGTAGATCTCCATCAGCGGGATGATCAGGAAGGCAAGGCCCAGCGCGGCGATAACGCCCTTGAGCTCAAGCGTCACGGGGCCAAAGAACATCTCGGCAAGCGTCGGCTGCACGGTTACGATCACCGTCAGCACCAGCGCCAGCGCGGCAGAGGCCCACAGCCACTTGTTCTGCTTCTTCATGCTAAACAGCGACGCACGACGGCTGCGCATATTGAAGCAGTGGAAAATCTCGACCATGTTGAGCGTGATGAAAGCCATCATCACGCCTTCCTCGTCGGCATTGCCGGCGATCATATCGGCGATGTGGATGTAGCCCATGTCAAAGTACACGCCCACAAAGAAGCTCGCCAGCACCAGCACAGTGATGATCAAGCCCTGGACCACGCAGTCCAGGCCCATATTGCCGGCAAAGACACCATCCTTGGCGTTGCGCGGCTTGCGCTTCATGATGTCGCCCTCGGCATCCTCCATGCCCAGCGCGAGCGCGGGGAAGCAGTCGGTGACCAGGTTCACCCACAGCAGCTGCACCGGCTGGAAGATGGTGAAGCCGATGAGCGTGGCGATAAACACCGAGAACACCTCGGCAAGGTTAGCCGAAAGCAGGAACTGGATGACCTTACGGATGTTGTCGTAGATGCGGCGACCCTCTTCGCAGGCGCCGATGATGGTGGCGAAGTTGTCGTCGGCAAGCACCATGTCGGCGACGTTCTTGGTGACGTCGGTACCGGTGATGCCCATGCCAACGCCGATGTCGGCGCGCTTGATGGACGGGGCATCGTTGACGCCGTCGCCCGTCATGGCCACGATCTGGTCGCGCGACTTCCAGGCCTCGACGATGCGGGTCTTGTGCTCGGGCTGGACGCGAGCGTACACGCCGTAGTCCTCGATGTGCGCGTCGAGCTCCTCGTCGCTCATGCGATCGAGATCGGCACCGGTGATGGCATGGCTGCGATCGGTGACGATTCCCAGCTGCTTGGCAATGGCCACGGCGGTGTCGATATGGTCGCCCGTGATCATGACGGTGCGAATACCGGCATCATGGGCCTCGCGGATGGCGTCGGCGACCTCGGGGCGGACAGGGTCAATCATGCCGGACAGGCCGCAGAAGACCAGGTCGTGCTCGAGCGCAGCGGGGCTGCAGTCTGCCGGAACCTCGGTGTAGGTGCGGCTTGCCAGCGCCAGCACGCGCAGGGCCTCGTCGGCCATGGCCTTGTTGGCGGCCACGAGCTCGGCACGACGCTCCTCGGTCAGGGGGACGACCTTATCGCCCTCGTAGATGTGGGTGCACAGGCCGATCACCACGTCGGGCGCGCCCTTGGTGTACTGCTCGTACTCGCCGTCCAGGGTCTCGACGACCACGGACATCATCTTGCGGCCCGAGTCGAACGGGGCCTCGCCCACGCGCGGGTGCTCGGCATTCAAGCCAGTGAGACCAGCCTTGCCGGCATCGTTGACGAGCGCGCACTCAGTCGGCTCGCCCACGGCCTCGCCCAGCTCCTCGTCCCACTGGGCATCGGAGCACAGGGCCATACCGGCCAGGAACTTCTCCTTAGGCGCGGCGAGCTCGTGCTTGACGACGGTCATCTTGTTTTGGGTAAGGGTACCGGTCTTGTCGGAGCAGATGGTCTGCGTGCAGCCGAGGGTCTCGACGGCAGAGAGCTTACGGATAATCGCCTGGCGCTTGGCCATCTTGGTCACGC
>USDE01000132.1 GCA_900553345.1 uncultured Collinsella sp. | reverse complement strand
AGATCATCATGCTTCGACGCACCGACTCCGCAATCATCTTTATTCAACAGCTCGGACGAGGTTTGCGCCTGAATGATGGCAAGGAATACGCTCTGGTACTCGACTTTATTGGCAATTACCAGAGCAACTTCCTGGTGCCCATCGCACTTTCGGGTGACAAGACATACAACAAAGATCGCCTGCGTCGTCTCGTCCAAGAGGGCGATTCGGCGATACCCGGATGCTCGACCGTGAGCTTCGATCGTATTTCTGAGGCACGCATTTACAAGGCCATCGACGGCGGCGATTTCACCTCCGTCAGGTTTTTGAAAAACGAATATCTCGACTTGCGCCAAAAACTCGGCAAGATTCCCTCGCTGCTCGAATTTGATCGTAACGGCTCCATCGATCCACTGCTTATCTTCAAGAATAGCGGCCTGGGGTCCTACCACGCATTTCTTTCCAAATACGAGCCGGACTACACGGTTTAATTTACCTCTGATCAGACCAAGATTCTCAAATTTATTTCTCAAAAACTTGCCGCGGGCAAGCGATTCGAAGACCTCTATTTGCTTCAAACGCTCGTCGAAGCCGGACACGAGGGCTACTGGCATATGCGCGAGGCTGCGCTTAGGAACTACCGCGCACAGCTTAAGGACAGCGCCGTTAGGTCGGCAATCGCAGTCCTTAAGGGCGACTTTGCCACTCCTAAGGATTTCGTTTCCCTGCTTATTGACGATGGATGCGGACCTCGTCTGACCGAAGCGTTTGCGACCGCCCTGCGCAACGCAGAGTTCAAGCGTCAGATTCTCGAGGTGCTGGATTTTGGTATTGAGCGCAACCGACTCGACTATGCCGAGACGTACGAAAACACAAATTTCGTTCTCAACGCCAAGTACACGTACGAGGAGGTTTGCCGTCTGATGAACTGGCAAAAGAACATCAACGGCCAAAACCTTGGCGGATACTTCTACGATGAGAAGACCAATACATTCCCCGTGTTTATTAACTATGACAAGGCTCCCGACATTAGTGAGTCAATTCAGTATGAAGACCGCTTTGTTTCGCCGAGCAAGCTCATCGCAATCTCGAAGGGCAACCGCACGCTCAACTCCCCCGAGATTTTGCGACTGCAGGCATGGCCGGGAAACGGCCTGAAGACGTATTTGTTTATGCGAAAGAACAAGGACGATAAGGGCGGTAAGGAGTTCTATTTCTTAGGCGAAATGCATCCGACCGGCGAGTTCGAAGCTATTAAAACTAAGAGCGGCGACAACGCCGTCGAAATCGAATATGAGCTCAATGCACCCGTGAGGCAAGACATTTACGAGTTTATGCTCAGCGATTTGAGCGAAGCCGAGTAACAAATAGGAGCGGGCCGCCATGTGACGCCCGCCCCTTTCTTACTTAAGCCCGAGTTTCTTTTCGAGCTCCCTAACGACTTTAACGTCTGCCGGAAGCCAATCGACATCCCACAGGTTATTGGTATCAAGCCATTTCATATCCTCGTGAGCGTGCTCTTTGAACTCCCCCGAAAGGATGTTAGCTAGATAGCACTGCATCGACAGGTGAAACGTCGCGTAATCATGCTCGACCGTGCAAAGATAGTCGAGGTTACCGATCGTGACCTCGAGCTCTTCTTGAATCTCGCGCACGATTGCCTGCTCGCCGGTCTCGCCCGGCTCGAGCTTGCCACCCGGAAATTCCCAGCCGTCTTTAAACTCACCATAGCCGCGCTGGCAGCTCAGGATTTTTCCGTCCTTCTGAATAATCGCTGCTGCAACATTGATTGATTTCATAACTAGTTATCACCTCTCCAGTTGAGCCCAACCAGTATAGGCGATCGGCCGCCCGCCATGTCCCAGTCGCCTGAAAACCGCCTGCTCGACCAACCCTTGACGCCGACTTGCTACCGGCTCACCATCCCTCGCTATCGAGGTCTAATACTTTTCCGCGAAGTGAACGTCTGTTTTAGGACCCCTGAAGCATCCACATTTTTCGTCGGCAAGATCGCAGGATTCCAGTATCGAAACCGCAGGAAACGATGTCCTTAAAGTGTCGATGCTTCGGGGGTCCGTTTTAGCTCGTTCACTTCTCGGAAAAGTATTAGACCTCGCTGCTAGCTACCCAGAAGGACACCTCTTCCTTCCCCACTGCCACCCAAAAACTCATCCACCATTAATCTTGGCTCAAGAATCGCTTAATCTATAACCTGCACTATAGAGTTCGACCAAGGGCGGGGCGGCGCAACGCAGACTGCCGAACGCAACGCTCGCGCCCGGGCAGATCGCCCGGCGTCGCGCCCATCGAACGAAAGGACAGGTCATGGACGACCTCGAAAAAGTTGAAACCATCCGCACCAAGTGCAGCGTGAGCTACACAGACGCCAAAGCCGCGCTCGACGCTGTCGACGGCAACGTTCTGGATGCCATCATTTGGCTCGAGTCGCAAGGCAAGACCCAGACCACGTCGGCGCACGCCGCCACCGAGTCCGCGCCAGTCGATGAGCCCTCGGCCGAGATGGTCGCCGCGCAGGCCGCCTACGAAAAGTCGAGCGAAAAGACCGACTTCTCCAAGAAGATGGACAGCGTATGGGAGTACCTCAAAAAGCTCTTCCGTCTGAGCCTGGACACCAAGTTTATCGCCACGCGCCGCGATGCGATCATCCTCAACATCCCCATCCTGATTCCCATCGTCGCCCTGTTTGCCTGGGGCGCCACGATATGGCTGATGCTGATTGGCCTGTTCTTTGGCATGCGCTACCGCATCGACAGCGACGGCGACGTGCCCGGCAGCATCAACAACCTTATGAATCACGCCGCCGACGCCGCGGACGACATCAAGCAAAATCTGAACGACGACAAGTAATCGCAGACGGGGGCACGCATGGCACGGATCCTGATCGTAGAGGACGAGGAGAAAATCGCCCGCTTTGTGACGCTCGAGCTGGAGCACGAGGGCTACCAGGTGGAGCACGCCGCCGACGGCCGCACCGCCGTGGACCTGGCGCTGGAGCGCAACTACGATCTGATTCTGCTCGATGTGCTGTTACCGCAGCTCAACGGCATGGAAGTCTTGCGGCGTGTCCGCAAGCACAAGGATGTGCCGGTGATCATGGTCACCGCGCGCGATGCCGTAATGGATAAGGTTGCCGGGCTCGATGCCGGCGCCGACGATTACCTGACCAAGCCGTTTGCGATTGAGGAGCTGTTCGCACGGATCCGCGTGGCGCTGAAGCGCTCGGAGGCCGTGCGGGCGGCTTCGGGCGTTGGCGGCGCCGGCGCCGGGACGGGCATGGCGGGCGGCGCCTCGCCCATCGCGCTCACGGCCCGCGAGTTCGACGTTCTCGCCCTTCTTATGACGCATGCCGGCAGCGTGCTCACTCGCGAGCGCATCGCGCACGAAGCGCTGGGCTATGAATACGTGGGCGACACCAACAACGTCGACGTGCACATCGCACACCTGCGCGCCAAAATCGAAGACGCCGGCGGCGCCCGCATCATCCAAACCGTGCGCGGGGTGGGCTATGTCTGCCGTGCGTAACGCCGAGGCCAAGCGCGTCACCTCCATCGCCCGCGCCATCAACTGGGGCTATATGTGGCGCCGCCTGATGAGCTACGTCTGGCTCGATCTGCTGCTGGTGGTGATTGCGGCGGCGATCCTCGTCTATGGATACAACCAGACGCTGCCCGACGGCGTGTTTACCGCAGGATGGATCCCCGGCGCCGCCGTTCACGGCATGTCGTTGACACCCGCGCGCGGCTGGGACCTGGCAACGCTCACCTATACCGTCGAGCTCGCGCGCACCAGCAAGACTTTCCCCCTCGCGCGGGACCTCGTCGCGCTATGGCCTCTCTACCTTTCCGTTGTGGGTTGGCAGGTCATCAGCGTGCTCAACATGCTCGGCGGTGCCCGCCGCGTACGCCGCACCATGGCGCCGCTCAACGACTTGGCACTGCGCGTGGATGAACTCGGCCGCATGCAGCTCGCCGGCGGCAAGATGGAAACGCTGGAGCAGGCCATCGAGCGCGCAAGCGTCGACTCGCCGAGCGTCACCACCGGCGACGCCGACCTGGCAAGCATCGAGGTCGCACTCAACCGCCTGCTGCGCCAGATGCAAGAGGCTAAGCTGCAGCAGATGCGCTTTGTCAACGATGCGAGTCACGAGCTGCGCACGCCCATCGCGGTGATTCAGGGCTACGTGAACATGCTCGACCGCTGGGGCAAAGACGACCCGGACGTGCTGGCGGAATCCATCGCGTCCCTCAAGGCCGAAAGCGAGCACATGCAAGAGCTCGTGGAACAGCTGCTGTTTTTGGCACGCGGCGATGCCGGGCGCACGGTCCTGCGGCGTGCACATACCAACCTGGCCGCACTGGTCGGCGAGGTATGCGAGGAATCGCAGATGATCGATGCCGAGCACACGTATCGACTGGCGTACGACACCACGCTTGCCAACGACCCGCGCTGCGACGCGCCCGTTGACGTGGCGCTCGTGAAGCAGGCTCTGCGCGTGATCGTGCAGAACGCCGCCAAGTATTCGAACGCGGGAACGACCGTCACGTTTGGCATAACGCCCGATGCGGGCACGGGTGCGATCGACATAAGTGTTGAGGACGAGGGCATCGGCATGAACCAGGAATCCGCAGCTCACGCGTTTGAACGGTTCTACCGCGCCGACAACGCACGCGATGCCGGCGCGCAGGGCTCGGGCCTGGGGCTCGCCATCGCCAAGTGGATCGTCGATAGCCATGGCGGTGTCATTGGCGTGACCTCAG
>USDE01000131.1 GCA_900553345.1 uncultured Collinsella sp. | reverse complement strand
CCGCTCGCTGCCGTTGCCAAAACATCGGCGTTGCCTTGCTTCGGGAATGCGGCAGATAGAGACGTTCCTTTTTTGCCGGCAGTTTGGGACACTCCTTACGGGGCACCCCCTCCACAGCGCCTATGCCAGCTTGTCGATTTGCCCAATCTCCCAGAGCGGAATATTGACGAGCGTGCCTTCGTCTCTATATGCCGCTAACGATGTTCTCACGCAGCGCTCGAGCTTGAACTTCTCGCAGGCAATCCTCAGGCTCTTTGCTTTGAGATTCTCTGCCGCCTTGACCTCGAGCGGAAGCACGGTCCCCGCATGGTCGACGGCAAAGTCAGTCTCTGCATTGCCGGAGGAGGATGACCAATACGCGGGAGTATTGCCTTGGAGCAAAAGCTCCTGTGCGACGTATTGCTCGGTCAGCGAGCCTTTGAACTCCGTAAAAACAGCGGGCCCGTTCAGAACAATGGCTGGCGTGAGGCCGGAGAGTGCTCCGAGGATGCCGGTGTCGATGCAGAACAGCTTGAAGCCCGAGAGATCCTCGTAGCTTGTGAGCGGTGCTCTTAGGGCGGAAACACGTGGTACCTTATGAACGATTCCATAGTCCATGAGCCACTGGAGGCTTTCCTCAAAATCGCGTGCGCGCGCCCCGGGACGAAGCGCGCCGTAGACGAACTTCTTGTTTTCCTTTGCGAGCTGGCCGGGAAGGGATTTCCAAACCAGCCTCATGCGCTCGACGATGCGGGCTGGCGCATGCTTGCCAAAATCGGATTCATAAGCTTCGATGATTTGCTGCTGAAGCCTGCGGGCCTCGATGAAATCGTGGGAGGCGGCAAAAGCGGAGACAACTTCTGGCATGCCACCGACAACGAGGTATTCCTTGAGCAGGCGCTCGAGCTTTTCGGAAACGTTTGCCAGCAGGTCCATGTCTGCGGCAAGGATGGCATCTGCGAGTGGATCGCCATCGACGGCACGAACGAACTCAACAAACCCCATGGGGCGCATGGTGAGCTGGTCGATCTTGCCGACGGGGAACGACTCGTTTTCGCGTCGGAGCGCGAGCCCCATATAGGAGCCGGCTGCCATGATATGGTATTCCGGCGCCAGCTCGTTGAAGTATTTGAGCGAGGTGATGCCACGCGGTGCCTCTTGGATTTCGTCGAAGATGATGAGCGTGTCTGTCGGCGTTATGGTCTGGCCGCGCAGGAGCTCTATCTGGGAGATGATGCGTTTGGGGTCAAGGCTTCCGTCGAACAGCGAACGTGCGCCCGGTTCGAGCATAAAGTCAAAACGGATGACGTTTTGATACTGCTGGCCTGCGAATTCGTTGAGAAGCCAGGTTTTTCCCGTCTGGCGGGCCCCCTTAAGCAGGAGGGGCTTGCGGTTTGCCCTAGATTTCCAAGCGTTGAGTTCGTCCATTAGCTGTCGCTGCATACTGCCCCCTAACGATCATGGTTAGTATAAGACCGTCTTGGTCTTTCCATCGAAAAATGTGGGAGTAAACCACGTTTTTCCATCGAATAATGTGTGAGGCAACCACGTTTTTCCATCGAATAATGTGGGAGTTTAGGTCGGCACCTGGGGACGTTCCTTCTCTGCCGGCAGTTTGGAACACTCCTTGTTTTGGTGCAAATTAGCTACCCTTGCATCAGAAAACGGCGCCCGCCGGCGATGTTGCCGGCGGGCGCCGCTGTCGTGTGTGCGGAAATGATCCGTTTTCCTCCGTCCCCCAAGGGATCATTACAGTGAGTCGATAAAGCGCTGTTGGGCGGCGCGGCCGGCTTCGTCCCACTTAAAGACGCCGGCGTTGTCGAGCACGTGGCCAAACACCACGCCGACCTCCTCGTGCAGGATATCGATGGCGTTGTCCGCCGTAAGCTCGTCGGCACGGCGGGCATAGACATCCTCGGCCCACGCGGCATGGCTGCGGCAAAGATCATCGCCCTCGAGCGCGCCGGCAAGGTCGTAGCTGGCATCTACCTTGGCTGCCAGCAGGTGCTCGCGGACAGCGCCGAGCTCGGGAACCAAGCGCGGCGGTAAAATGGCCAGGCCCATGACCTCGATCAGGCCGATGTTCTCCTTTTTAATATGGTGATACTCGGCATGAGGGTGGAACACACCCAGCGGATGCTCGTTGGTCGTGATGTTGCAGCGAAGCGCCAGGTAGGCCTCGTAGATCTCGCCGCCGGCGTTGCCGCGGGAGTCGACGCGGCGGATGACGGGCGTCACGGTGTTGTGCGCCACGCCGTCGGCTGTGTGCGCGATAACGCCCACGGACTCGTCGGTCCACTCGCGCCAGGCGAGGATAATCTTCTCGGCAGCATCGAGCAGCTGGGCGCGGTCGTGCGAACGAAGTCGCAACACCGAAAGCGGCCACTGCAGCACGGTGCCGCTGACCTGGTCAAAGCCGGGCACGCTAAACTGCGAGACTTCGGTGGCATGCATCATGGGGAACTCGTGCGCGCCACCCTGGAAGTGGTCGTGCGACAGAATTGAGCCGCCCACGATGGGCAGGTCGGCATTGGAGCCGATGAAGTAGTGCGGGAACAGATCCACAAAGTCGAGCAGGCACGTCAGCCCCTTGCGGTCGACGTGCATCGGGCGATGCTCGGAGCTCATGGCAATGCAATGCTCGTTAAAATACGCATACGGGCTGTACTGGAAGCCCCAGCGCTCGCCGTCGAGCTGAATGGGGATAATGCGCAGGTTCTGGCGAGCGGGATGAGCGCCGCCGTCGGTTGCGGCGGAGCGTCCAGGGTAGCCTTCGTTTTCGATGCACAGCTGGCAGGCGGGATACTTTTCGCCCATGTTCTTGGCTGCACCTGCCGCGGCAATATCGCGCGGGTCCTTCTCGGGCTTCGACAGGTTGATGGTGATCTCAAGATCGCCCCAGTTGGTGGGGGTGCTCCATTTGATATTGCGCGCGATGGCGGCACGGCGCACGTAGCCGGCGTCGCAGCACAGGCCGTAGAACCAGTCGGTCGCGGCGCGGGGCTCGTTGACACCCATGCGTCCGCTGAACTCCTCGTTTACAATCGAAGGCCTCGGCATGAGCACGCCCATGATGCGCATGGCGATGCGGTCGCGGCCCGATGCCGTATCCTCGGCAGCACCGTTGGCAACGGCGACCTCGGCAAGCGCGGCAAGCGTGCCTTCAAGGTCAAAGTTGGGCAGGGTATCGGGGTGCAAGAGCGAGAGTTTCTCGACCTGGAGCGCCCAGGCCATGTCGAGTGCCGGCCCCGTGGCGCCGATGCACTCCAGAATGGTGTTGTATGCCCAGATGCGGTCGTCCTGTCCGACCATCGATCGGTGGATAGCATACTCAATCAGGCCTTGCGCAGCCTCGCGCACATCAGTCATTACAGCCATGCCGCGTAAGCCCCCTTGTCAGAAATCGCGTAGTGGCGGGAAGAGCCCTCGCCCAGCCAGCTGTTCATCTTGGTGATAAAGGCGTCGACCAGGTCGAGCGGCACGAAGGCCTGAATGGTGCCGCCAAAGCCGCCACCGTGGATACGGACGGCGCCGCGGCCGTCGAGCACGTGCTCGGCCAGCGCCAGGGCATACATGGAAGGCTGCTCAGAACCCAGTTTGGCAACGACATTTTGCAGGTACATGGCGGAGCTGGCGCCGGACTCGCGTGTCAGGACCAGGAACTGATCGATGTCGCCGGCGTTCAGGGCAGCCCAGCGCTTATCGACCAGGCCGTTCTCGTACCAGTAGTGAACGGCGCGCAGGCAGGCACGGTCGCCCAGCTTGGCGCGCAGCTCGGGGAGCATGGCGTCAAAATCGGCAACGTTTACCTCGCACAGGCGTGCCTTGCCAAACTCGGCGGCGACGTCTTGCATTTCGCGTGGAACGGCGGCGTAGTCATCGGTGGCGGCCACGTGGTCGGCGCCGACCTTAACGAGCACGAGCGCGTAGCCGTGATCCTCAAAGTTGAGCTCGAGCTTCTGGGTCTTAGGCTGGGCTTGATCCTCAAAGTCCATGTAGGCAAGGCCGCCCAGGCACACAGCGGCCTGGTCCATCAGACCGCAGGGCTTGCCGTAATAGTTGTTCTCGGTGCGCTGGCTCATCTGGGCGAGTGCGACGGGCTTAATCGCGGGCGCGCCCCAAAGCGTCTCCATAGCGCGGCCGTATGCCGCCTCGACAGCAGCGGAGCTCGAAAGACCGCCACCCGAGGGGACGGAGCAGGTAAAGGCGAAGTCGAAACCCTTGGGCTCAACGCCAAGGGCTGCAATCTCGTGGGCCATACCGCGCACGAGGCTTGCGGACGTGCCCTTCTCGGACTCCTGAACACCCAGCGTGTCGAGCGTAATCTCAAACGTGGGGTAGCCCTCGTCGACAACGCGGACCTTGTTGGAGTCGGTTGCCACGGCGATGCCGTCGACGGCTACATCGAGCGATCCGGCGATAACGTGGCCGCCCTCATGATCGGTGTGATTGCCGCTGATCTCGGAACGCCCGGGCGCGTGCACGTAGAGCACCTGGCGCTCGTCGATGGGGCCAAACTCCTCCTCAAACAGTTTGGTGAGGGTGGCGAGTATCTTTTCGTCGGGGGCGGTCATACGGGTCCTTTCCTTGACGCCGGAGAGACTGGTCCGTGTCATTATGAGTACGTTAACAATTTTGAGCACCACAAACCAGACGTTCACGGCGCCGCACGTTAAAGGGTATGTTAACGTACTCATAACACAATGTATCTCCTTTTTTGAGAATCTGGTAATCGGTAGATTTTCGGCCGTGAACGGTGTGGCCGTATGGACATATGGAGCAAAAGAACCGCTGATAGAAAAAGTAGAGTACGTTAAC
>USDE01000130.1 GCA_900553345.1 uncultured Collinsella sp. | reverse complement strand
TTGAGCATGGGGCGTGCGAGTTCTGCGAGCTGGCCGGTGGTGGCGATGCCGCCTTTCGCGCGGCTTGCCGTAATGGCGGCGGCGAGGCCCGAGGCCCCGCCGCCGATCACCAAGACGTCATAGAAGGCGCTTGCGTTCACTTAGGCCTCGTCTGTCTTGTGCGGGGCGATGGCCTCAACGGCGGAGACGGCCTTGGGCAGCATGTCATCGGGCAGTGCGGTCTCGACTTCACCCTTATCGCAGGCCTCGGCGAGTGACGGATTGATGGGAAGCTGACCCAAGATGTCGAGGTTGTAGCGCTCGGCGACTTCGGGGAGCTTGCTCTTACCAAAGACCTCGATCTTCTTGCCGCAGTCGGGGCACTCGATATAGCTCATGTTCTCGACAATGCCCAGAATCGGAACGTTCATCTTCTCGGCCATGTTGACTGCCTTGGCGACGATCATCGAGACCAAGTCCTGCGGGCTCGTGACGATGACGATGCCATCGACGGGCAGCGATTGGAAAACGGTGAGTGCGACGTCACCCGTTCCCGGAGGCATATCGACCAGCAGGTAGTCGATGGGGCCCCACGAGGTCTCGCTCCAGAATTGCCTGATGGCGCCCGCGATAACCGGGCCACGCCAAAGGACGGGATCGGTTTCGTTTTGGAGCAACAGGTTGGAGCTCATGACCTTGACGCCGTGCTCGGAGATCTCGGGCAGCATGAGGTTGCCGAGGGCATGGACATGGCGTCCGCTCATGCCGAACATTTTGGGGATGGAGGGGCCGGTGATGTCGGCGTCGAGAATGCCAACCTTGTTGCCGCGGCGGGCGAGCTCGGTTGCGATGGCGCCCGTCACAAACGACTTGCCGACGCCTCCCTTGCCGGAAAGCACAGCGATAACGCGCTTGACCTCCGACAGCGTATTCTCTTCAAATTGCGACGGCGTTGATTGTCCGCCGGCTGCTTGTGCGTGCTCGCAACCCATGTATGACTCCTTTGTATATGTTGGGGCCGGGGCCCCGCGATGTGACACGAGCGTCATTGTACCCTCGTTTGCGAGCGGGAGTCATTTGCGATGCATTTGGGCCGAGCGTGCTTGCAATACGATGGGTCCAAGCGAATGGGCGGGCTTACTGAACTTTGCTGGCGAACTCGAGGTATTGCATGCGCTGCAGCTTGTCGATCGTCGAGGCGTATGGGCTGTCTTCAGATTCCAAGTCGTAGCGCAGCCCGTCGGCACCAAGATAGCCGGCGACATTGATGGTGGGCACATCTGACCTTGTTGCAAGCAGGGCCTTTTGATAGTCAGTGAGCGGGGCGCCGATCTTATTAAGGGTAATAGCTGCAATCTCGTTTGCCCCGACGGTGTCGTAGACGTTGAGCTCGGTATTGCCGGCGATTTCATAGTTAGCCCAGACGAAATAGGTCGACTGATAGATACGGAAAGCGTGGCTTGCCGTATCTTCCTGAGGGTACAGCTCGTCGTTGAGAGTCGTTGCGGCGCTCGGCTGATGGTCGCCAAAAAAGACAAGAACAACCGGTCTGCCGATATTGCGGAGCTCATTGATAAAGTACTCGAGGTCCCGGTCGGATGCATTGATGCAGGTGAGATAGGTATTGAGTGCGCTATTAGCGCCCTCGCTGGCTCCCTCGACCCAATAGTTTGTCAGCTCTTCGGCGGGAACGGTGCCATAGTCGTAGCCGCCGTGATTTTGCATCGTGACGTCAAAGATGAACTGCGGGGCTTCGTCGGTTCTGAGCAGGTCGAGTATCTTGTCGTAGGTGGCGTAGTCGCATACGCCGGCATGATAATAGGGCGCACCTTCGAAATCGCCGATTGAAAGAAAGTCTCCAAAACCCAGCTGCTGATAGATTTTATCTCGATGGTAGTTGACGGGGTTTTGCGGGTGCATAGCGGTAGTGGTATACCCAAGCTCTTTAAGGTCCTTTGCCAGGCTGTTGACGCCATTCATCTGATACAGCTGATAGGGGATTTTGCCTAATCCGACAAAGGCCGTTGTCGCTCCGGTCAAAAATTCGAATTCGGAGTTCGCCGTTCCGCCACCGGTGACCGAAGCGAGCATGGTGCCGCGAACAAGTGTGTCGGGAAGCGAGTTGTAGAATGCGGGACCGGTGTACCCGGCCGCCTGGAGCTGCTCAAAGCACGAAAGGTCGCTAAAACTCTCGTTCATGACGGCAACAATCGTCGGCTTGATTTCATTGAACTGGGCAACGGCCGCCGCGCGCTGCTCGCTCGAGCCATACGTGCTGTCGTAGGCGGCGGCGAGCTCCTGCTCGATGCTCTGCGCCTCATCGGGCGTATAGTCTTCGGGCTTTTCAATGGGCAACTCGTTGACCATTTCGGTGAACGAAGTGATAAAACCCTGAGACGCATACGTGGTGATGGGCTGCCAACGGTCAAATCCAAAATCCAGCGACTGCTCCAAGTCGATGTTGGAAAAGCCCAAGAGCCCCACAACGGTCACTAGCAGAAAAGCGCAGAGGTTAGCGGCGATTGCGGGGAAGACATGGGCGGGCGTACGGAGCTTTCGCGGTCGGATAAGCGAAAGAAGCCCCAGGGAAATCTCCAGCAGGGCGAGTGAGGTTACGATTCCTGCAGTGAAGGTGAACTCATATCCCTCACTTACTTCCATTGCGGTGCCCAATGCCAAAATGTCGCTCGGCAGGATGGCCTCGCCTTTAAACGTTATGACGAAGTGCTCGGCAATGCCAAGGGTGCAACAGACGACGGGCACGAGGGCCATGACGCCTCCATGACGCTGTCCCAGCAAATAAAGGGAGAGCAGAACCGTCGCGAGCAGCCCAACGGAAAACCCGAATGAGTTGGCGGGAATGCGATAGAACGTTTCGTTGCAGGCAATTTCGAGTGAAACGAACGAGAGCGCTGAAACAGCGGCGACGACAAGGATGTCGCGGCAAATACAGGCAACCGTTCCCGTCGCAAGATCGGTTTGGTCGATAAGTCCCGAAACCAAGGGCTCGACAAGAAGTATGACGGCGGCAGCACCGAGCGCCGAATAAGAAAGGACCCATAGGGAACAGTCCTCATTTACGAGCAATTGATTCGTAATCCATGCAGCTACCATGCCGAGCGGGATGAGGAGCATCGCGCACCAAAAGACGCGGGCAATGGGCGGTTTTTCGTTGTGTTTGATTGAAAAATACACGCGCACGACGACGGCGGCCACGATAAGGACGGCGATGAATATGGGCAGATTGGCCATGCCACTCGAAGTGATTTCAAGGGGGATATCTTCGGTCATGGACGTTCCTCTGTTACAGCAAATTAAGTTCAGTTCTAGATTACTCTAACCTTTCCACGGCATTTCGAGAAACAAAGCACCCGACACGCAAAGCAAAAGGTCTGCGAATCTTGTATTACGAACATCTGTGCGCGTTGAGTGCGTTAAACTCATCGACAGTGTGATTTGAGGTTATAGGAGGCAAGGAGCTTCCATGTCTGATTCTTCTATCGTTATCCGTGGCGCGCGCGAACACAACCTGCGCAATATCGATGTTTCCATCCCGCGCGACGAGCTCGTGGTCATTACCGGTCTTTCAGGCTCGGGCAAGAGCTCGCTGGCGTTTGACACGATCTATGCCGAGGGTCAGCGCCGCTACGTGGAGAGCCTGTCGAGTTATGCGCGCCAGTTTTTAGGCCAGATGGACAAGCCCGATCTAGATTCGATCGACGGCCTTTCGCCAGCTGTTTCGATCGATCAGAAGACGACGTCCAAGAACCCGCGCTCGACGGTGGGTACCGTAACTGAGATTTATGACTACCTTCGCCTGCTATTTGCTCGCGTGGGCACGCCGCACTGTCCCGAGTGCGGTCGCGTTATCGAGCGCCAGACCACCGATCAGGTCGCCGATAAGGTCCTAGCGGCAGGGGAGGGCCGTCGTGCGTTTGTGCTGGCACCGGTGGTGCGCGGGCGCAAAGGCGAGTACGCAAAATTGTTCGAGGATCTTCGGGCTGAGGGTTTTAGCCGCGTGCGCGTCGACGGCGAAGTGCGCTCGCTCGACGACTCTATCGATCTGGACAAAAAGTTTAAGCACGATATCGAGGTCGTAGTCGACCGCATCGTGATTCGAGAAAACTCTCTGGGCCGTATCGCCGAGTCTGTTGAACAGGCGACTGCCTTGGCGCACGGTAATGTGAACGTATACATGCTGCCCGATCGCGATGCTCCCGAGGGAACCGAGGGCGAGCTGCTGGAGTATTCGCTGGCTCTGGCGTGTCCGGAGCACGGGCACTCCATCGACGACCTACAACCCCGCGACTTTTCGTTCAACGCGCCCTATGGTGCGTGTCCCGAGTGCGATGGTCTGGGCTTTAAAAAGACAGTCGATGCCGAGGCGCTGATTGAAGACCCCTCAAAGTCGATTGCCGACGGAGTCTTTGGCAGCCTGTTCGGCAATTCCAACTATTATCCGCAGATTTTTGCTGCGGTCTGCAAACACTTTAAGGTGAGTGCCGATACGCCATGGGAGGACCTGCCCCCGCGGGTGCGTCGTGCGTTTTTGGATGGCATGGGCGACGCGAAGATTTCGGTCGACTATCAAAAGCTCGATGGGCGTCGCAGCCAGTGGGACACTAAGTTCTCGGGTGTGCGCAATATCCTGTACGAGCGCTATACCGAGACGACGAACGAGAACACCAGGGCTCGCTTGGAGAAATACATTCGCGAAGAGCCATGCTCGAGCTGTCACGGTGCTCGCCTGCGTCCCGAGATGCTTGCCGTCACCGTGGGCGACGAGTCCATCGCGGACGTGTGCGACATGTCCGCCGAACGGAGCCTCGCATGGATCAACGGCCTAGAACTCGAAGGCT
>USDE01000129.1 GCA_900553345.1 uncultured Collinsella sp. | reverse complement strand
GTAGCCGACGGAGTTGATGGCGGGCAGCGACTTGCGCAGCGTCATGTGCGCTTTCTGGTAGTCGGTCAGCGGTGCGCCGATCAGCTGCATAAGCTGCGTGGACAGGTAGTTGGTGGATAGGTCGTCGACCTCGCTCGTCTGGTCGCAGCCGGCAACGTCGTAGTTAGCCCAAATGATGTAGTCGGTCTGCCACAAGCGCTCCTGGTGCGTGGCATCGTCCTCGCCGGTAAACCACTTATCGTTGAACTTGGATGGGAAGAACGGCTGGTGATCGCCCCAGAACACCACGACCACCTTGCGGTCGAGCTTGCTCAAGGCGTTGAGGAAGTAGCGCAGCGCCTGGTCGGACTGCTCAATGCACGAGACATACTCGTCGACATCGGACAGTGTGCCGTCCTCGACGGTCTTAGCGTCCAGGTCGGTCGCGTCGATGTTCAGGTGCATCTGCTTGTCGACCGGCAGCAGGCCCGTGTCGTAGCCCGAGTGGTTCTGCATGGTCACGTCGAAGATAAACTGCGGATCGGCGTTCTGGTCGAGCAGCTCAAGAATCTTGTCGTAGGTAGCCTGGTCGGTCACCATGCCGCGCAGGGTGTCGGCTCCCTGGAAATCGTTGATGGACAGGAACTGGTCAAAGCCAAAGTCCTTGTAGACGTTCTCGCGGTTCCAGTTGGTCGCGTGGTTGGGGTGCATGGCCGTGGTGGAATAGCCGAGCGATTTGAACTGCTCTGCCAAGTTCCCGGTCGTTTCCATGTTGTAGATGGTGTAGGGGTACACGCCCGATCCCAGGTTGGCCATGGAGTTGCCGGTCATAAACTCAAACTCGGTATTGGCGGTACCGCCGCCGTAGGCACTCACGTAGAGCTTGCCGCGGCTGAGGCAGTTGGACAGGCTCTTAAAGTACTGCGGACCCTCGTAGCCGGCGCGCATCTCCTGATAGATCGAAAGGTCCGAGAAGGTCTCGTTCATGATGGCGATGACCGTGGGCTTCTCGCTGTCGAACTGCTCCTTTGCGGCGGTGCGCTCGTCACTCTTGGCTGCGTCGGACTTGTCGTAGGCCTTGGCGTACTTTTTGAGCGTGGCCTTGGCATCGTCAACGGAGTAGTCGGCGGGTTTGGGCGGCTTGATGGACTGCGCTGCGCTAATGAAAGCGGGCAGGTAGCCCTCGCGCCAGTAGCTCTCGAGCGGGCGCCAGGTGTAGACGGTGATGCCGAGGGTGTTGTAGTAGTCGATAAGCGTGACGTGCGCGGTCACGCCGCCCAGGCACAGCACGGCGACGAGCAGGTTGGTGAGCAGCATGCGCTTGGCATTGACAGCGCCCTTCTGGCGATGCGGCGCCACCAGGCCGGCGTACTCGCATAGCAGCATGGCGATGGCGGTAAAGCCCATGGACAGCACGCAGAACAGCGAGATCGAGAAGGTGTAGCCGTTGCCGGCGACCGCGGCGGCGGTGGAGATGGCCGAAAGGTCGCCCGGCTGGATGGGCATGGATTTAAACGTGATGACGAAGAACTCGGCAATGCCCAGGACAAAGAAAGCGAAGGCCAAGACCGCAGGAGCTGCGCCGTGGCGCTGGAACAGGAAGAACAAGCCAGTCATGAGCGTGGTGATGATGGCCCACTCGAGCAGGATGCACAGGGGGTAGACCCAGGTAAAGTCGTGGTTGGATGAGACCTCCATGCCCAGCAGCGCAAAGACGCCGGCGAGCAGCAGGCACAAGACGGCCGCGACGAGCGGTTTGCCCACAAAAGCGCCGCGCAGGCGGACGAGCTTGCCGGTGGGGGCGGGGGCGTCGGGCTTGGCGAATGCAAAGACGCGCGGAGCGATGCGGTCGCGGGCGATGCTGGCCCAGGCGCAACCGGTGAGAATGGCATTGGTCAGGATGAGCATCACAAAGGCGAGCGGCTCGTTTTGGGCGACGAGGCCCACGGCGCCCCAAATGGTCAAAAAGAGCTGGAACAGACCGAAGGCGACGCTCCACCCAAGAGCGCTTTTGGTAACGGTGCCCGACTGAGCGCGAATGGCCTTGGCTTCGCGCAAAACAAGGTAGACGGTCGCCGCAAGACCGACGAGCGAGATGGCGGCAGCGAACATGCTGAGACTCCTCACAAACTTAAAACCTACGAAAGCGGGGGTTTACCCGATTGTTACCAAGATATGCGCTGCAATTGGTGACTGCGCACAACAACCAGCCATATTAACGCGCACGTGTGGCGGTGTGGCGCAATGTAGTGGCGACCTGCGCGATAATGGACGGGAATTACACGGAAACGTAAAGGCTTCTTAAAGAAATGGCGAGGGTAGGGCGATGAGCGAGCAGATTTGCAGGGCGGACATGGGCGGCGACGGAGCTGCGGCCGTGGACACGCACGGCTATCCGGTCGAGACCACGGGCAACGCGGTGCTGGACATCTTGGAGCATCGCTCGTCTACGCGCGCCTTCGCGCGCGATGACAACGACCGTCCCGTAGCGGTGACCGACGAGCAGCGGACGGCGATTCTGCATGCGGCGAGCCGTGCGCCGTCGGCGGGCGCCATGATGATGTATTCCATCGTGAGCATCCGCGAGCAGGCTACGCTCGACCGCCTGGCTGACCTGTGCGACCACCAGCCCATGATCGCCAAGGCGCCCTGGGCACTAATATTTGTGGTCGATTATGCCAAGTGGATCGATCTGTTTGAGCATGTGGGTTGCTTTGAGCCCGAGTTTGTAGAGCGTACGGGCAAGTCGCCCCGTCGTGCACCGGGTCTGGGCGACTTTGCCATTGCGGCGCAGGACGCCGTGGTCGCCGCGCAAAACGCCGTGGTTGCCGCCGAGGCCCTGGGGCTGGGGAGCTGCTACATCGGTGATATCGTCGAGAATGCCGAGGAAGTTGCCACGCTGCTGGACTTGCCTCCCTATACCATGCCGCTATCGATGCTCATCATCGGCACGCCCCGTAAGGAGCGTCCGGCAATCGCGCACCCCGTGGTAAACCTGGTGCACGAGGAGCGCTACTGCCGTGCGGATGCCGCGACCATGGACGCGCAGGTGGCCGAGATGGATGCGATGTTTCGCCCGCATGCCCGCGAGGTGGGGGAGCGCGTCGTGGACATCTATACCCGCAAGCACACGAGTCCCTTTATGGCCGAGATGAGCCGATCCATGGAATGGTGGTTCAAAAACTGGCTTGGAAAATGACGAATGTGACAAGGGGACAGTCCCTTTGTCACATTCCATATCGCCGCGGTAGCCTAAAGACTGTATAAATCTTTATCTAGCTGGGAAAACAGTGCATTAAAACATGGGCCGATTGCCTATAATCCCTTCGAACATTAAAGTTGGGAGGAAACCGGCTTATGGAACAAAAGGCCAAGGAGGCAGCCTCGCACGCTGCGATTCCTGTGAGCATCTCGGCGATGCTCGTCACGCTGGGCGTGGTGTACGGCGATATCGGCACCAGCCCCATGTATGTAACTAAGGCGCTCGTTGCCGGCAACGGAAGCGTGACGGAGGAGTTCGTGCTTGGCGCGCTCTCCCTTGTCGTGTGGACGGTCACGCTGCTGACCACCATCAAGTATGTGCTCATCTCGCTGCGCGCCGATAACCATGGTGAGGGCGGCATCTTTGCCCTGTACAGCCTGGTCAAGCGCTGTGGCAAGTGGCTTATCATCCCCGCCATGCTGGGCGGCGCCGCGCTGCTCGCCGATGGTATCCTCACGCCTGCCGTTACCGTGACTACGGCTATCGAGGGTCTGCGCACCATTCCGGCGGTCCACGCCGTGCTCGGTGACGATCAGGCCCGCGTTGTCGCCATCACGCTTGCCATCATCATCGTGCTCTTCTTGGTGCAGCGCATCGGTACGGCCAAGATCGGTCACGCCTTTGGCCCCATCATGACGCTGTGGTTCCTGTTCCTGGCAGGCGCCGGCCTGTTCAACATGCTCGGCAACCTGTCCATCTTGCGTGCGCTCAACCCCATCCGCGGCATCATGTTCCTGTTCTCGCCCATCAACCACTCGGGCATTATGGTGCTCGGCTTTGTCTTTCTGTCGACGACCGGCGCCGAGGCCCTCTACTCGGACATGGGCCACGTTGGCAAGGCAAACATCTATGCATCCTGGCCGTTTGTTAAGGCGGCCCTTATCCTCAACTACCTGGGTCAGGGCGCTTGGCTGCTCGCCAATAACTCCAACCCCCAGATGCTCGCGATGGATATCGTCAACCCGTTCTACATGATGCTTCCCGAGCCCCTGCGCCCCTTTGCCATCGTGCTTTCGGCCGTAGCGGCCATCATCGCCTCGCAGGCGCTCATCACCGGCTCGTTCTCGCTGGTATCCGAGGCAACCCGTCTCAATCTCATGCCGCACCTGCGCATCCACTACCCCAGCGACACCAAGGGCCAGCTCTATATTCCGCTCGTCAACAACATCATGTGGGTCGGCTGCATCTTCATCGTGCTGCTGTTCCAGAACTCCGAGCGCATGGAGAGCGCCTACGGCCTCGCCATCACCGTGACCATGCTCATGACCACGACGCTTTTGACGAGCTATATCGCCGGCATCCTCAAGCACAAACTGGGTGCCTGCGTCTTCGCACTGCTCTTTGGCGCCATTGAGCTGTGCTTCTTTGCCTCGTGCCTCACCATGTTCTTTGACGGCGGCTATGTCATGATCTTCTTGGCCGCGCTGCTGTTTGGCCTTATGTACGTGTGGCGCCGCGGCACCGCCATCGAGCGCACGCAGACCATCCTGCTGCCCGTCTCCAAGTACATTGACCAGCTCGACCGCCTGCGCAACGACGAGACCTATCCCGAGCAGAATAATCAGAATATAGTACGGAATAATATAGGCGAGAATCAAACCTA
>USDE01000128.1 GCA_900553345.1 uncultured Collinsella sp. | reverse complement strand
GGATGGCAGCGACGGCGAGTGAGACAGCGACCATAAAGGTGTCGAGCAGGGCGGTCGGGTCGGTAAGGACGTTGCCCACGCCGTGGCGGAGGATGTCAACGCCAAAGATGACGACGCAGATGACGATAACCATAATGGTAAGGATGCGGCTGAGCTCGGCGAGCTTCACCTGCAGCGGCGTGAGCTCTTCCTTGGCCTCGGCCAGGGCGCCGGCAATCTTGCCCATCTCGGTATCCATGCCGGTGCCGACTACGACGGCGCGGCCACGGCCGTACACAACGGTGGAACCCATATAGCACATGTTCTTGCGGTCGCCGAGCGGCACGTCATCGGTGCCCGCGGCGAGCTCGATCACGTTGGCATGCTTCTCGACGGGCACGGACTCGCCGGTAAGGGCGGCCTCCTCGATCTTCATCGTGGCGCTCTCGAGGACGCGGCAGTCGGCCGGGACGGAGTCGCCCGCCTCGAGCATGATCACGTCACCGGGCACGAGCTCGGCGCTCGGCAGATGCACGAGCTTGCCGTCGCGCAGCACCTTGGACTGCGCCGCGCTCATCTCCTGCAGGGCCTCGAGGGCCTCCTCGCTCTTGGCTTCCTGGACCACGCCCAGTACCGAGTTGACGATAACGACGAACATGATGATGACGACATCGGCAAAGTCGGGCTCGCCCTTGACCATGCCCGTGAGCGCGCTGATGACGGCGGCAACGATCAGCATGATGACCATGGGGTCGGCCATCTGCTCAAAGAAACGCTTCCACAGCGGCGTCTTCTCGGCTTCCTCGAGCTTGTTAGGGCCTGTCTTGGCGAGGCGCGACGACGCCTCGCCGGTGCTCAGGCCGAGGTTCTCATCGACACCTTGGTCGCTGAGCACCTCCGCCGCGGCGGACAGGTATTCCTTTTGCATATAGAGTCCCCTCCTGGGATTCGGGCCACTCAGCAGATTGATGCCCGATCATAATTCCCAGGAGAAGGGCAAGGGCTCATCAAGGCTGCCGTGCTGAGCGGCAGTTGATAGTGGGGCTATGGTACCCCAAAGCGACGCGTCTAGCCAAAACATTCCATCTGGAAACACGGCACAGGCGCAACGGTGCAGACCGTGTGATGCTCAACATTGATAAAACGTTTTTTCTTCGGCGCAACATCAAACTGAAATATCGCCCAGATAGCAGCGGTTAGAACAGTTGGTAAAGTTTTTGCATATACCGTTTTTCCGCAAAAAATGAACTTCTAATTCGGCATACGGTCGATTTTTTGGGGTATTCGGTCGTCATTTCGTTATAATCATCTCAGTTTTATTTCTTATGGTTTATCTATCAGCGCAAGACGATGTCAGATGGAGGTCTGAATGTACAAGCGCACCAAGATTGTATGCACCATGGGTCCCGCCTGCGATAGCGACGAGACCATCCGCGAGATGATCAAGGCGGGCATGAACGTCGCCCGTTTTAACTTCTCGCACGGATCCTACGACGAGCACCACGGTCGCATCGAGCGCGTCCGTCGTATTTCCAAGGAGCTCGGTCTGCCCGTCGGCATCCTGCTCGACACCAAGGGCCCCGAGGTCCGCACCGGCCTTCTGGTCGACGGCAAGAAGGTTGCCGTCAAGACCGGCGACAAGATCGTCGTCACCGCTCAGCCCACGTCCGAGGATTTCCACGGCACCGCTGAGCACATCTCCCTCGACTACCTGGCTCTGCCCTCCGAGGTCGAGAAGGGCTCCCTCATCCTGATCGATGACGGCCTGGTTGCCCTCGAGGTCGAGTCCGTCGACGGCCAGGACATGACCTGCGTCGTCAAGAACGACGGCCTGATCGGCGAGCGCAAGGGCGTCAACATGCCCAACGTCAACATCTCGCTGCCCGCTATCACCGAGCGCGATCGTCAGGACATCCTCTTTGGCCTGACCGAGAACATCGACTACATCGCCGCTTCCTTCATCCGTGACGGCGAGTCCGTCCGCGGCATCCGCAAGCTTTGCCGCGAGAACGGTGGCGAGCACGTGACGATCTTCCCGAAGATCGAGTGCGCCCTGGGCGTCGAGAACTTCGACGAGATCCTCGAGGCTTCCGACGGCATTATGGTCGCCCGTGGCGACCTGGGCATCGAGATCAAGCCCGAGCTCGTTCCCCACATCCAGAAGGAGATTATCGCCAAGTGCAACGCGGCCTACAAGCCCGTTATCACCGCTACGCAGATGCTCGACTCCATGCAGCAGAACCCGCGCCCGACGCGCGCCGAGGTTGCCGACGTTGCTAACGCCATCTACGACGGCACCGACGCCGTTATGCTCTCTGGCGAGTCCGCTGCCGGTAAGTACCCGGTCGAGGCCGTTAAGATGCAGGCCAGCATTGCTCTCGAGACCGAAAAGTACCTCCCGGCTCACGCTCCGCTCGAGGTTCCGGCTGACGCTCACGGCACCCGCGTTGTCAACAACGTTGTGGGTATGTCCGCTGTGAACATGGCCACCACCGTTGGCGCCAAGTGCATCACCGTGCCGACGACCACCGGTCGTACCGCTCGTCTGATCTCGCACTTCCGTCCCAACATGCCGATCTGCGCGTTCTCCCGCCACGAGTGGGCCGTCCAGCAGATGATCATGTACTGGGGCGTTATCCCGCACCAGGCCGAGATTACCCAGGGCACCGTCAACGGCACGATCGTCAAGGCGATCGAGACCGCTAAGGAGCTCGGCTACGTCGAGGCCGGCGACCTGACCGTCGCCACCGCTGGCGATCCCCGCATGAGCGTCCAGCTCGAGGACAAGGTCTCCTCGACCAACGTCGCTTACGTCGCTCAGGTGCGTTAAATCACACTTGCAAACACACTTGCATTGCAAAGGGCCCGGAAGGCTTCGCCTTCCGGGCCCTTTTTCTGTGCCAATGCCGGCGCACAGCAAAACACGCACTCATTTCTTTACCAAAAGTGCGAAATCCACCCTTCGAGGCCCATAAAATAAAGTCCCAAGCGCTAAAAGTGTTCGCCCGGTGGCAAACCCACACCTTAACCGACACTGCTAAATCGTTTTAGCAAGAGTCAGATCGACCTGGTTTTCGGAAGTGCGGGGAAAAATTGCTTACCTCCGAGTACAAGCCCTTTTATTTCAACAAAACCCCTGATAAAGTTGGCTCAAATACCGCTTGTGCTTTGCCTGTTTGTCTTTTTCCCCGCACTTCCGAAACCGATAGCTTTTCTAGCCCAAACTACGCTCAAACGATCGGATCGCTATGTCATTTCTTGCCTGCGGACCCACGGCTTTTCAGTACTATCGCATCCCGCCCCAGATACTGGGACTCTATCCGGCAATCCTGCCGCCCGACCATGACCATCGCTTGGTACACTACTCAAAACAACCAGTATTTAAAGACTTGCTCGGCACACCAGTTTGGAGATTCGTGGGCGAAAGAAAACAGCGCGCGAACGGAAAGCTATTTCATAGCCGTCTGCTAACCCAAGAGCCGCCTCCTGGGTCGTTTAGGCAGACTGAGCATGGGTTTGATGTCACTTCACCGGAGTTCACGCTGCTCAGCCTTGCCACGCAGGTCTCACGCAGCCAGTTACTCATGGCTTGCTACGAGATGTGCGGCTCCTTTGCAGTGTTTAAGCCCTGCGAGCGAACGCAACAACAACTCGATGAAGCTATTTCGCTTAAGCTCATTCCGCCCAGCTGCGGCTGGGAGCGAGCTAACGACACCAAGGGCAATGACACCAACTTGTGGAAGCGCACGCCGCTTCTTACCGCAGCGAATATCGCCGCGTTCGCCAAGCAGGCCGCAGGCCTGCGCGGCGTTAAGCAGCTCCGCTGGGCCGCCGAACGCATGACAGGACAGACCGCCTCGCCCTTTGAAGTCCAGACGTCAATTCTCATCTCGCTCCCCCGCGATGAGGGCGGTCTGGGCATCGACATCACCAATAACGCGCGCATCCCGCTCAGCGAAGCCGCGCGTTCGCTGTATGACAAAACCTGCTGCTACGCCGATATCCTCATCGAAAGCGCCACCGACAGCATGGGCGTCATCCTTGAATGCCAAGGCCGCTCCGCCCACGACAGCGAAGCCGCGAGCCTCTCCGATGCCGAGCGCGCCACCGCACTCACAAGCATGGGCTACGACGTCATCCAAATTACCTATGACCAGATCAAGGAGAAGAAGAGCTTCAACCACATAGCCGAGCTCATCCATAAAAAGGCTGGACTTCCCTACACCCCAAAGACCGATCAGGAACGCACCACCGAAGATGCCCTGCGGCAAGAGCTACTTGTCGATTGGGTTGAGCTATTCACTGCCGGGCCGGCCAGCTAGCAGCTAGCAATCAGGGGCAGCGCAGACACATCGGGCGATTCGACACGGGCGGCAAAACCCGCCTCGGTTAGCTCGACGACCTCGGTAAACGTTGCATCGAAAAACTCCTCGGTTAGCAAGCGATACGGCGGATGATCGGGCTCGCCGGGGTTTTCGCGTACAATCTCGTGCATAACGCCGATGGTCTTGAGCACATACTCCTTATGGATGGGATACTGACCAAAACGCGTCGCCGCAGTATAGAGGCGATCGGTCGCGCGCGGAATCGAAACAATGCCGAGCGTCTTGCCAAACCAGTCAAAGTCGCCTTGCTTTTTAATGCGGAATTCCTCGCACGGCTTGCCGCCGTGCGCCTCCAGGTACTGGTTCACGCGGGTGTTCCACACGGTATCGGCCACCAGATGCGACCAAACGCCCAGCGTCAGATCGAGCAGCGACTGCGCCACGTCATCGGGCGCGAGCGAAAGCTCGCTAGCACCGGGACCGGCAACCGGCTCGGCATCCTTGTAGCGTTGGGGATAATGCACCCGATTGAGTCGCTCGCGCTCCTCGGCGATCGAGG
>USDE01000127.1 GCA_900553345.1 uncultured Collinsella sp. | reverse complement strand
CCGAGCGGGGGAATGCCTGCGTCCCAACCGTCTCCCAAGGTGACGGTATCCATGTGGCAGATGTAGACGAGCCGTGGCTCGTCGCTCAAACCGGGCACGGTGACCATAAGGTTGCGGCGTCCGGGGAGCACCTCGAGCTCCTCGACCCGTATGGCATCGAATGTCGGGTGGTTCAACCGTGCCAGCCGTTTCTCAACCAGCGCTTTGATATATCGCTCAATTTCATCCTCATACGCGCCCGGGTCTGAGCTGTCGATCCGCACAAGCTCCTGCGCAAGCCGCCAGGCAAGGTCCTCGTCAACCATATGCAACCTCACAATCAGTCTGCTTTCCAAACCGATTGTAAGCCTCCCGAGAGATCCGTGACGTGCGCGTAGCAGTATTTACCGTTCGCAGGCCGAGCCAGCGCGTTTGCCGTCCGTGCGGGTTCACAAACGGCGCAGTGGGTACGTAGCCTTTATGGACGACATACTGTGCGACATATCTGCCTTTCGGTATCACCGGATACCCCCACAGGTCTTGGCGATAATGCCGGACCTGCCCGATTCTGCGGACGATCAGCGCAGGGAGCATCTTTGTGAGCATCCGCTCGTCAAGCATTTCCTGGGCACCCCGTTACACGTGTTGTCGCAGGGCGGCTGCGGGCGTAAGGGCGATCGCATTGTCAGGCATGTTTGGAACGGGGAGAGGCCGTTTGATTCCGTGCGGCAGACGGAGTTTGGCCTCGATGTTGCGTCCCCACTCTTTACCCTGCTGACCCTGGCTTCCTCGGTTTCAAACGAGCGTCTGATCATGTGCATGTATGAGATGTGCGGCACCTTTGCCGTGTGCAAGATTGCGCCTCAGGTAAAGTCGGCACTTGAGCAGGCATATGGGAGCCGATGGAGTGATGCACGGTCGGGCTGGGAAAACGTAAAGGATGCCTCGGGGAATCCAACGGACTTGTGGAAACGACCTCCCTTGATCGAGCTCTCTGAGCTTGCAGAGTACGTCGATAAGGTCCGGGGGCTTCGCGGTGCTAAATCGTTCACGCGTGCCGCGAAATGCACTACGGGGGTGGCGGCATCGCCGCTCGAGGTCCAGGCTTCGATGCTGTTTGGTCTTTCGAGGTTGCGCGGCGGTGAAGGGGTGCGCCTTACCAATAACGTTGAGATACGTATGACGCGCAGCGCCCGCCTGATTTCGGGGCTTGATAGGCGCTATGCCGATATCCTGCTGGCAAATAAGGACGGCAGCCGAGAGTGTCTGGTTGAATGCCAAGGTAAAGCCATTCACGGATCCATTGAATCCAAGATTTCGGACTCCGATCGAACGACGGCCTTGCAAGCCATGGGATATCCCGTCGTTCTGATGACCTATGGTCAGCTGGCCGACTCCGATGCCTTCCGCGTGGTGATGGAGCTCATCATGTCCTATCTCGATGTGCCGCTGAAAGACAAGACACCGCGGCAGCAGGAGCTCGAACGGCGGCTTCGTGAGGAGATTTTTATCAATTGGGCGGAAATGTAGTCGCGCGGGTGGAAAACGGTCGCGTGAACTAGAGTTTTGGTCGCGAAAAAGGCTTCAGTTTCGCCTTGGAAGGGCTTTAAAAATGCTATCCAAAACAAGTTGTTTCGGAAAATCGACAGTCAACTTGAATGTGATATATAGAGATCGATTTTTACCTACTAAAGCCCCTGATAAAGCTGTTTATCAAAGCAGGTGTGCTCAGTGATTTGGGCATGACTATCGATTATCCGAAAAAACTTATTCTGGGTAGCATTTTAAAACCAGCCGGAGCAACGAATTCGGCCCCCGTTTCGTGAAAACGGGGGCCGAATGGGCTTCATGGCCTTCCTGGCAGGCTTGGCGCCGGCGCTATTTGATCACGCGCACGCGATACATCGACGGAATCTGCTTGAGCGCCTCGATCGTGCTGCTGTCCAGGTGCTCGTCGGTGTCGAACATGGTGTAGGCGTTCTCGCCAGCGGACTCGTTGGTCATACGCTGCACGTTGGCGTTGTCCTTGGCGAGAATGGCCGTGATCTGGCCGATCATGTTGGGCACGTTGGCGTGCAGGCAGGCGATGCGGCTTGCGGCGCGCGCCTTGCCCATGCTGCAGGCGGGGTAGTTGACGCTGTGCGCGATGTTGCCGTTCTCCAGGTAATCCTTGAGCTCGCTGATGGCCATATCGGCGCAGTTGGCCTCGGCTTCGCCGGTGCCGGCGCCCGAATGCGTGGTGATAAACGTGTTGGGCATCTTGACGGTCTTGGGCGTGGCAAAGTCGCAGCTAAACCAGCTGAGCTTGCCCGCGCGCAGGGCGGCGTCGACGGCGTCCTCGTCAATGATGGTCTCGCGCGCGTAGTTGATGAGCACGGCGTCCGGGGCCAGCAGGTCGATCTGCTCGGTGCTGATCATGCCGATGGTATCGGCCTTGCTGGGCACGTGCACGGTGAGGTAGTCGCAGCCGCGGCACAGATCCTCGAGCGTGCCCACGCGCTGCACCTCGCGGCTCAGCACCCACGCGTGCTCGACGGAAATGAACGGATCGTAGCCGTAAACGTCCATGCCCAGATCGACGCAGGCGTTGGCGACCTTGGAGCCCACGTTGCCCAGGCCGATGACGCCGATGCGCTTGCCCTTGAGCTCGCGGCCCACAAAGGCCTTCTTGGCCTTCTCGGCATCGACCTGAATCTCGGGATCGTCGGCGTTGTCGCGCACCCAGTTCATCGACTGCACCACGCCACGGCTCGAAAGCACCAGCATGCCCAGGACGAGCTCCTTGACGGCGTTGCTGTTGGCGCCGGGGGAGTTAAAGACGACGACGCCCTTCTTGGCGTACTCCTCGACGGGGATGTTGTTGACGCCGGCGCCGCAGCGGGCGATGGCGCGAATGCCCTCGGGCAGCTCGTAGCCGTGCAGGTCGGTGGAGCGCATCAGGATGGCGTCGGCCTCCTCGGCGGTGCTCACAAACTCGTAGCCCTCGCCAAACTCGACCTTGCCGTCCTTGGTGATGTCGTCGATGGTCTTAATCTTACGCATGAAAAACTCCTTAGCAGGTTTTGATCTAAACAGGGTGGTTTGAGGTGGCTGGTCGGCCCGCGGATTGCGGGCTAGTTAGATCGCGGGCTCAAACTATGCTGCGCTTCGAAGTCCTTCATGTACGCGGCCAGCGCCTGCACGTCCTCCATGGTCACGGCGTTGTAGACGCTGGCGCGCATACCGCCCACCAGGCGATGGCCCTTGACGTTTTGAATCTGGTGCTCGGCCGCGCCTGCAACAAAGGCGGCGTCGAGGTCGGCATCGCCGGTGCGGAAGGTGACGTTGGCGATGGAGCGACTGTCTGTCTGCGCGGTGCCGTGGAATAGTTTGCTGTTCTCGAGCAGGTCGTAGAGCAGGTTGGCCTTGGCCCAGTTGCGCTCGGCCATGGCAGCAAGTCCGCCGGTCTCCTCGACCCAGTGGAATACCTTGCCGCACACGTAGATGCCAAAGGTGTTGGGCGTGTTGAGCATGGAGCCCTTGGCGGCCTGGGTCTTAAGGTCCATGTACTGCGGCGTCTGCGCAAAGGCGGGGCCGTCGGCGATGAGGTCGTCGCGCACGATGACCACGGTCACGCCCGCAGCGCCGGCGTTTTTCTGCGCGCCGGCGAAAATAAGCCCGTAGCGCTCAATGTCGAGCGGCTGCGACAGGAAGCAGCTCGAGACATCGGCGACCAGCGGCACATCACCGCAGTTGGGCAGCTCGTGGTACATGGTGCCAAAGATGGTGTTGTTCTGGCAGATGTAGACGTAGGCGAGCCCGTCGCCCGCGGTCTCGGCGGCAATGCGCGCGTTGATGTCGGCCATGGTGGGTATGCGGTCGAAATTGGTGTCCTCGGAGCTCGCGAGTAGCACGGCCTCGCCGTACTTGGCGGCCTCTTTGTACGCCTTGTTGGCAAAGTTGCCGGTCACGACGTAGCCGGCGCGGCCGCGGCGCATGAGGTTCATCGGGATGCCCGCAAACTGCAACGTGGCGCCGCCCTGCAAAAACAGGACACGGTAGTTGTCGGGGATGCTCAGCAGGCGGCGCAGGGTTGCCTCGGCGTCGTCGATGATCTGCTGGTACATGCTAGATCGATGGCTCATCTCGAGCACGGACATGCCGCAACCGCGGTAGTCCATCATCTCGTCGGCGATCTCGGCGAGCACGCTTGTGGGCAGTGCGGCCGGGCCAGCTGAGAAGTTGTGCACACGTGCCATCTTCTAGTTCCCCCTCGTAGTCGTTTGAACGTTCGGGATACTTTAGCACAGTGGAGCGCCAGGTGCGACCGCATCACGGTAAAACTCGACTGCGCCGCTATGATTTACAGGATGGTTACATGGGGGAGGGGGCTTACCTGATGGCTCGCATCCGATCTGCCTCGGCTTTTGCTTGTTTCCAGGGGCGCACGCGACTGTTGGTGAGGTCGTCGTAACCATGAGCGATGGTACGTTGAATGTGATCTTCGCGTTCCTGAATGGTAGTTAGCGCGCGTCTGATCAGAAATAGGCTTTACGGCGGGCATATGAAACTCCTTACATAGAATCATATGTATAACTCTATGCTGAGTGTAGCGGAGGGTGGCGTTGGGCGCGTGCGTGCCTGCATTCGTAAGCGCGGTTGTCTGGCAAGTGTGATTTGGGGCGACCTCGTTAAAGTTTCTAAGCTGCGAAAATGACCGTTAACCGGATTAAATTTTGTTGCTCAACATTTGACACTCTGGGCGTGGTAACTTTTTTACCAACAGGTATGATTATTGTCATGTGCGCCGCGCCTGCCTGCCGGGTTGCGGCGCACTTGTGACAGCCTTTGACACCCTTGGAGCGTGTACTGTGGATGTAACCACAAAAAGCGTTCGGGGGGGGGG
>USDE01000126.1 GCA_900553345.1 uncultured Collinsella sp. | reverse complement strand
CCACGAACCGGTGCCATTCTTCGCTGCGGGCGCTCCCGCAGCGACAGCCTTGCGCTCAGATGTCTTGGGAGCAGTTGCCTTGGGACGATCGGACACGATTAAGCCTCCTCGGTCTTGCTCAGACCACCAAACCTACGGTCACGGCCCTGATAGGCCAAAATGGCGTCGACAAGGCCCCAACGATCAAAGTCGGGCCAATAGGTATCGGTGACGTAGAATTCGGAATAAGCCACCTGCCACAGCAGATAGTTCGAAAGACGCAGCTCACCAGAAGTGCGAATCACAAGCTCAGGATCGGGAAGGCCGGCGGTATAGAGGTGGGAAGCCACCATGTCGTCATCAATTGCGGCAGGATCGATCTTACCGGCGGCAGCGTCGACTGCAATCTGACAGACAGCACGGGTGATCTCGGCACGGGCTCCGTAGTTGACGGCAAGCGCCAGCGTCATACCGGTGTGATCAGCGCACTCGGCAAGACCGCGTTCAAAAACGTCGCGGGTCTTCTTGGGCAGCGCGGAAATGTCACCCAAAAAGACAACGCGCACGTTTTCGCGCTTAAGCAGCGGCAGCTCGTCGATAAACGTCTTGGCAAACAGATGCATCAAGACGTTGACCTCATGCTGCGGACGATTCCAGTTTTCGGTGGAAAACGCATAGGCCGAAAGGACGTCGACGCCCAAACGCACGCATGCGGTAATAATCTCGCGCAGGGAGACGATACCGGCCTTGTGTCCCTCGGTGCGGGCAAGACCGCGCGCCGTGGCCCAACGACCGTTACCGTCCATGATGCACGAAATATGATGCGGAATCTTATTGAGGTCAAGGTCGGAAAAACCGACGCCCGCAGGGGCGTCGGCAAAGTACTCGACCAGTTTGTTCTCGTCGTATTGCACCTTAGATCTCCATGACCTCGGCTTCTTTTTCCTTCAGAAGCTCCTCGACCTTGGCAACATACTCATCGGTATGCTTCTGGACCTTGGCCTGCTCGCGACGGACATCGTCCTCGGTGAGCTCTTCGTCGCGCTCGAGCTTGTTGTTAAAGTCGCGACGGATGTTGCGAATGGAGACCTTGGCCTGCTCGGCATACTCGCGGCACTCCTTGACGAGCTCGCGACGACGCTCCTCGGTGGGAGCCGGGAACGGCAGGCGCACGACGGTACCGTCAGAGTTGGGAGTAATGCCCAGATCGGAAGCGCTGATAGCCTTCACGATTGCGTTGACGAGCGCCTTGTCCCAGGGCTCGATAAGCAGCATGTGAGCCTCGGGGGTCTTAACGGCGGCAACCTGGGTAACCGGCGTGGGAACACCGTAGTAATCGACCGAAATGTCGGACAGAATGTTAGCGTTGGCGCGGCCCGTGCGAACCTTGGAGAAGTTGTGCTTGAGGGACTCGAGCGACTTGTCCATGTGGGCGGTGATGTTCTCTGCCATGCTTAATCCTCCTGATAGACGAGCGTGCCGACGGGCTCACCCGAAAGCGCGCGTTTGACGGTGTCCTCGCCATCGATGTTGAGGACCAAAATCGGCATACGGTTATCCTGGCACAGCGCCGTGGCCGTGGAATCCATAACCTGCAGACCGCGGACGAGAACCTCGTGATAGGTAATCTTGTCAAAACGGACGGCATCGGAACACTTGACAGGATCCTTGTCGTAGATGCCGTCAACCTTGGTGGCCTTAATCAGAATCTCGGCACCGATCTCGCAGGCACGAAGAGCCGCGGCGGTGTCGGTCGTAAAGTACGGATTGCCCGAACCGGCGGCAAAAATAACGACGTTGCCCTTGGAAAGGTGGTTGATGGCGCGACGGCGAATATAGGGCTCGCAGATCTCGTTCATCTGGATAGCGCTCATCACGCGGCAGGGAACATCGTTGTGCTCAAAGGCATCCTGCAGGGCGAGCGCGTTCATAACGGTTGCCAGCATGCCCATGTAGTCGGCCTGGGCGCGCTCCATGCCACCAGCAGCGCCGGCCATGCCGCGGAAAATGTTGCCGCCGCCGACAACAACGCCGACCTCATGGCCAACGGCGAGCAGCTCCTTGACCTGCTTGGCAAGATGGTCGGTAATCTTGGGGTCGATACCATATTGGCCGTCGCCCATCAGTGCTTCGCCGGAAAGCTTCAGAAGCACGCGTTTATATCGGATGTCGGACAAAGCGATCCTCCTTTAATTAGACTCTCAATATGATAGCAAAGGCTCTGATAAGAGCCATGAAAAAGCAGGCTGTGAGTAAAACCCACAGCCTGCTCATTACCAGCTACAAGAGCTTATTTACTCGCCACGGACCAGACGGTCGAAGGCAACGACGGTAATGGTATCGCCGAGCTCCTTGGAGACCTGCTCAGCGTACTTCTTGATGGTGAAAGAGCTGTCCTTGATGAACTCCTGCTCGGTGAGCACGGACTGCTTGTAGAACTTCTCCAGACGGCCAACAGCCATCTTCTCCTGAATGGCCTCGGGCTTGCCGGACTCGGCGGCCTGAGCCATGTAAATCTGCTTCTCGTGCTCGACGGTCTCAGCCGGAACCTGATCGCGGGTAGCGCAGATCGGGGCGACGGCGGCAACCTGAAGGGCGACGTCGTGAGCGAAGGTCTTGAAGGAGTCGGCCTGAGCGGTCTCGGCCTTCTCGAAAGCGAACTCGACGAGGACGCCGATCTTACCACCCATGTGGATGTAAGAAGCGAGGGCGCCGTTCTCGGCCTTGCGGGCGGCGAAACGAGAGATCTTCATGTTCTCGCCCATGATGTGAATCATCTCGGTGAGCTCGGAGGAAACGGTCTCCTCGCCCATCGGCTTCTCGAGAAGAGCATCGACATCGGCCGGCTCGGTGGTAGCGACAACCTCGGCGACCTTGGAAGCAAAGCCGGTGAACTTGGCGTTGGAGCCGACGAAGTCGGTCTCGCAGGAGAGCTCGAGCAGAGCGCCGGTCTTGCCATCCTCGGAGACGAACGCGGCGACAGCGCCCTCGTTGGTCTCACGGCCAGCCTTCTTGGCAGCCTTGGCGAGGCCGTTCTTGCGCAGAACGTCGACGGCGGCATCCATGTCGCCGTCAGCCTCGACGAGAGCCTTCTTGCACTCCATCATCGGGGAGTCGGTCATCTCGCGGAGCTGCTTGACCATAGCGGCGGTAATCTGGGCCATTGTGGTTCCTTTCAAAGAGATGAAAAAGACTTAAATAGGACTGATTTACTCGGCCTTGGGCTCGGCGGTCATCTCGGCCTCGGAGACCTGCTCCTTGCCGGAGCCAGCGAGGCAGGCGTCGGCCATGAGCTCGCACATAAGGGTGACAGCGGAGATGGCGTCATCGTTGCAGGGGATGCCATACTCGACCTCGTCGGGATCGGAGTTGGTGTCGATCAGAGCGACGACGGGGATGTTCAGGCGCTGGGCCTCCTTGATGGCGTTCTCCTCGCGCTTGGTGTCGATGACGAAGAGAGCCTGGGGCAGACCCTTCATGTCGCGGGCGCCACCGAGGTTGGTCTGGAGCTTAGCGAGCTCCTTGCCGAGCACAGCCTGCTCCTTCTTGGGCAGCACGGCCATGCGGCCGTCGGCCTCCATGGCCTCCAGCTCCTCCATGCGGTTGATGCGGGAGCGTATGGTGACGAAGTTGGTCAGCATGCCGCCGAGCCAACGCTGGTTAATGTAAGGCATGTTGGCGCGCTCAGCGGCGTTCTTAACAGCCTCCTGAGCCTGCTTCTTGGTGCCGACGAACAGCACGTTGCCGCCCTTGGCGACGTTCTTGACGAAGGTGTAAGCCTGGTCGGCGTCAAGGATGGTCTGCTTGAGGTCGAGGATGTAGATGCCGTTGCGCTCACCGAAGATGAACGGCTTCATCTTGGGGTTCCAGCGACGGGTCTGGTGACCGAAGTGGACGCCCGCCTCGAGAAGCTGCTTCATAGATACGACTGCCATGGTAAAAATTCCTCCTTTATTTGTTGATTCCTCCACCCGGTTCATCCGAAGCCGGCCAACCTCCCATTTGGAAAGCACCTGGCCCATCGTCCGCGGGTGTGCGTAATCACATGCTTTGGTATAATATCACATCGTTCCCCGTTTTGCAAGGTTTTTTTCATTCCCGCGCAAAAAAGGGCCCGGATAGCTCCGGGCCCCTTCATAAAGTATATACTCAGTCCTTCCTCCAGTAATAGTTGACCTCGTTCCAGTAGGTTTCATTTTGAAAATGCCAAGGGCCGAAATCAAACTGGATTAGAGTGCCGGTCCGGTCCTCCCCTTCATAGATTCGGCTGTTATCCCCTGTAAAGACCAGATTCTGTATTTCCGCCACATCGATGGGGGATTCCAGTTCGAAACGGACATGATCCGCCCGGAAAAAGGTTCGTCCTGCATCATCGTGAAATACGTCCTGAACCCCTCCCACCTTCTCAAACCGGGTTTGAATCTTGCTTCCGTCTGACATCAGGACGTACATCTGCCAAGGGCCATCCTGACCGAAGGCCGCGTCATAGGCCGCCCCGTCCGGGATCACCAGATCCATGCTGACGCTGATAGGCGAGATGGTCAGGTTCTCTGCCACCGCCAGAGTCACGCCGTTCAGATTCACACCGCACCGGCCCTGGAAGTCGTAATGGGTACCCATGCCAACCAGGGGGACGATCAGATCGATGTCCATACCATCCAGCATGGTGACCCATTCCCCCTGATACTGCATACACAGGGACTGGATCCCGGAAAACAGACAGTATGCGGCATCCTTCGGCATCGGATCTATATGCCCACGAATGATAAACTCCATTTTGTTGTCTGTGGGGTCGCTGTCCTCCACATAGTCTATTGCATACCCCGCCTCGCTGGAGCCGATAAAGCTGGTGCAGCTCTCGTCCCTATAGGCTCCGAAGCCGATTCCCCTGCCGTCCGGCCCGCCCCAGAGGACGGCGCGGTTGAAGCCCTCCTCCACCT
>USDE01000125.1 GCA_900553345.1 uncultured Collinsella sp. | reverse complement strand
AAGATCACGGGCATTGCCGAGAACGCCGGCGCCAAGGTGCTGCTCGATACCTCGGGTGCTTCGCTCGAGGCTGCGCTCAAGTCCAAGGTCAAGCCTGAGCTGGTTAAGCCTAACCTGACCGAGATCAACGGTCTTCTGGGCACGAGCTTTACCACCGACGATGTGGACGAGCTCCGTTCCGCGCTCGCCTCTGACGCCCGCTTCTCCGATATCCCCTGGGTCGTCGTATCCATGGGCGCTGCCGGCTCCGTTGGTTTCCATAACGGCCGTGCGTTCCGCGCCAAGACCCCCGATATCCCCGCCGTTAACGCTACGGGCTCTGGCGATTCGACCATTGCCGGCTTCGCACATGCGATTGCTGCCGGCGCCGACGACGAGACGGTGCTGCGTACCGCCAACACCTGCGGCAAGCTCAATGCCATGGATCCCATGACTGGCCACTTGGTTATGGATCGTTGGGACGAGGTTTACAACGGCGTTGTCGTGACCGAGCTGTAGGAGCTTGTGCTGCGGCCCCGGCATCGGTTGCCAGCTCATGTCGACGACAAGTGCAGTAGCATTATGCCGGGGCGCGACGCCGACACTGTCGTGTTCAATCCCGACCTTACCCTGGTCGAGACGCATGTGGGTGGCAACAGCGTCGGTAATGCGTTTGCCGAGTAGCCGCCAAAGAAACGATCCGAGAGGGGATTTAGATGATTTACGGTGCATTGGGCGATATCGAGGAGTACCGTGGAATGCTCAAGGGCCTCGACGTGCTGATCGATTGGCTCGAGGAGAACGATCCGGCGAAGCTCGAGGTCGGCAGCCATCCGATTCTGGGCGACAAGGTCTTTGCGAACGTCATGGCTCCCACGACGCGTCCCGAAGCCGAGGCTCACTATGAGACGCATCAGCGCTATCACGACCTGCAGATCGACGTCGAGGGTCGCGAGGCCTTTAAGGTTGCCACGGGCAGCCTGACGCTGGTTCAGGAGTTTGACGAGAAGGACGACTACGACCTGGTCGATTCCGACGCCTCGATCGCCGGCGATCTTGCTGACGACAAGTTTGCGCTGTTTGTTGCCGGCGAGCCTCACATGCCCACGCTCGAGTTCCCGGGCGATGGCGCGCAGCCGGTCAAGAAGATCTGCTTTAAGCTGCTTGCAGACGCTTACTGGGAGGAGTAACGAGCCGCTCGGCTGAGCTGTTCGTTTTGCGAGCGTTATCCCTTGGAGGAACGCGCTTGGGCCCCGCTGATCGCGGTTCCTTTGGGGATTGCGGTTGGCGGGGCTTTTGTTGAGTAGGAGAGTTTCCGGCGGCGTTGTGCTTGGATTGGCGGAAGCGCGCCCGAAATCAGCAACAAAAAAGCCGCCCGAAGGCGGCTATCTTGTGCAATGGAGCCAGCGACCGGGCTCGAACCGGTGACCCCCGCTTTACGAGAGCGGTGCTCTACCAACTGAGCTACGCTGGCGGCCATGTGATGGCGCAACTGAGGCGTCAACGGCTGTCTATGATACGGGACATCGCAAATCCGCGCAAGTGTTCTGACGGCTTTTCTCACTTTAAATGCACTAATATTGGAGACGCGATGTCTTGCTCTTACGGGTCTCAAACAGAATGGGGCAGCGATGACTCAACCCAAGATTCTTCTCGCACGCATCGACGACCGTTTCATTTACGGACAAGACGTTGAGCTGTGGAACGAAGCCGTGGGTTCCAACCTTGTCCTAATCGTCAACGATGAGATCGCGGCAGATTCGCGCCAATGGGCACCCATGAGGGTGGCGGCGCCAGAAGGCGTTTGGACGCGGTTTTTCTCGGTGCAAAGGACCATCGACGTCATTCATACCGCAACGCCTCGCCAATTGATTCTGATCATGGTGGCCTCACCCTCCGATGCGCTCGCGCTGGTTAAGGGCGGTGTGCCGATCACCAAGATCAGCATTGGTCATATGCAGGCAGGGGAGGGCAAGCGTCCCGCAACGCCCGCAGTTGCCGTAGACGACACAGACGTCGCTGTTCTCAGAGAGCTGCAAAAGCTCGGCATAGAACTAGAAATCCGCTATCTCCCCAGTTCCGCCCCCGACCCCATCGGCAATCTGTTCAACTGATCCCTTGGGGACGGAGGAAAACGGATCATTTTGCCTTCGTAGGGGATCTGTGTGGCGCTGTCCGCCAAAACTATGCCGGTTTACTACGATGAATTGCTTATCGCCGAGCATGCCAAATTTGCAGAGAATAAAACCGCAGGTAGACGAGTTGCTAATTTTTTATAAACCAGCGCGTGGTCGGACATAGTGGGTTCATCGTAGTAATTCGGCATAGTTTTGTTATGTCACCAATTCGGTGGCATCGAAAAGAAGGATTTAGGCATGAAGCAGCGCCCGTTGGCGGTGGTGCCGGCGGGCGTTGCTGTGCGAGATGTCGCGTTGTGGGCCTAGTGCCTCATAAAGTGGTATTCGATCATATTGCTGTAGGGGTGACCCGGACCCACAATGCCCTGCGGGAACAGCGGCTGGTGCGGCGTGTCGGGGTACATCTCGGCCTCGAGGGCAAAGCCGGCGCCCCAGCCATAGTTGGCATCGTCCTTGGCGTGCTCGTCGCCCAGCCAGTTGCCGGTGTAGAGCTGCACGCCCGGGGCGGTGGTGTAGTAGTCCAGCTCACGACCGGTCCACATCTCCTCGACATGTAGGGCGCGACGCAGGTTGCGGCCGTACTGATAGCCATCGATGCACAGGCAGTGATCGTAGCCACGGGCCTGCTTAATCTGCGGGTCGTCGGCCTCCATGCCGGGTGCGACGGGGCGCAGCTCGCGAAAGTCAAACGGTGTTCCCTCGACCGGAGCGATTTCGCCGGTGGGGATGTTCTGCTCGTTAATGGGCAAGTAGTGGGCAGCGTTGGCGATAAAGAAGTGCTCACAGTCCATGCCGGCGTTATGGCCGGCAAGGTTAAAGTACGTGTGGTTGGTCATGGACACGTAGGTGGCGCGGTCGCTCTCGCAACCATACTCGATGCGGAAGACGCCGGTGCGCGTAACGGTAAACATAGCCGTAAAGGTTCGGTTGCCGGGCAGGCCCAGCTCGCCATCCTTAAGCGAGGTGGTCATGCGCACGGCGTTGTGAGTCTCGTCGAGCTCAACGTCCCATACGCGCTTGTGCAGACCATGCTCAAGATCGCTGTGCAGGTTGTTGACGCCTTCGTTGGCCGGCATGTGCCAGTCCGTGCCGTCGATGGTGATCGTGGCGCCCGCGGTGCGGTTTGCCACGGGGCCGATGGTCGCGCCAAAGCAGGCGGGGTTGTCAAAGTAATCCTCGAGCTTATCGAAGCCCAGCACCACATCGCGCACGTTGCCGGGAATATCGGGCACATCGATACCCAGCACGGTGGCGCCATAGTCCATAATGCGAACGCAGATCTCGGGCCCGTTGAGGGTGTAACGATGAACGGAGGTGCCGCACGGCGCGGTGCCGAAAAGCTCGGAAGTGATCATTTGGTTCCTAACATCGAGGTATTTCGGACAAACTGTAGCGCGAACAGGCGAGATTATCACTACACCCCACTAAAGCAGGGGGTATTTTTCTCAAAAAAGTGATGATTGGAGCTGTGCGGGTGTTCATTTTTGACGCGCACGAGTCTGATACAATTTGTTCGTTACTGTTTGAATGATATGCGCGCAAAGAACGGCGAGGATTCATCGTGATTAAAGCAGAGCGACAGGATAAGGTTCGTCAGCTGCTCGAAGAGCAGGGCACGGTCTCGGTCAAGGAGATTTCGGATGCGCTGGGCGTTTCGGATATGACGATTCGCCGCGACCTCGAAGAACTTGCGAGCCTGGGTGAGATCGAGCGCGTGCACGGTGGCGCCCGTAGCGCACAGGGGCGTCCCCATGCTATGTTGCGCCATGAGTATTCGCACAGCGAAAAGCGCACTAAGCATGCCGAGGAAAAGCTGCAGATTGCGCGCCGTGCTGTGGAGCTTATCGAGGAGGGCTCGACCATCTTTTTGGGTACGGGCACTACGGTGGAACAGATGGCCTCGATGCTGCCGGCGTGTCGCCTGCGCATTGTGACCAACTCGCTTTCGGTGTTTAACCTGCTCGAGTCGCGCGAAGACTGCGACCTGTGCCTCGTGGGCGGTATGTACCGTCGCCGCACCGCCGCTTTTGTGGGACCAACGGCCGAGGATACCCTGCGTGCGCTGGGCATCGACGCGGCGTTTATCGGCGCCAACGGCATTCTGGATGGCGACGTATCTACGTCCAATATGGATGAGGGTCGTATCCAGCAGCTCGCCTTTAGCAAGGCCGACTCGCGCTATCTGATCGCCGACTCCAGCAAGATCGGCAAGCGCGACTTCTACACCTTCTGCCGCCTGGACAATTTGGACGCCGTGGTGTGCGAGCCGGGTATTACCGCCGAGGATCGCGCCGCCATCGAGGAACACACGCAGGTCATCTGCTAGCTAACGCTATGGGATTGCCAACAGGCGATGCGGGAGGACTTTTACCTCCTGTCATTGTGGGGAATCAACGCGTGAGCGCTACGCGATATGACGCGTAAATGAGGACTCCACTATCAAATTGTCTCAACCTGTGACAGGTAGGGGTGAAATCACCAACCAGATGTTACAGATTGGGGGGATTGTCCTGTGCATTTGTCTCAATCTGTAACAGCTAGGACCCAAAAACTCGACTAGATGTTACAGATCGAGATTTTGTCTACCCAGCCATCATCTTTGTCTTGATCTGTAACAGTTAGACGGCCAAAAGCGAATCAGATGTTACAGATCTAGACATTTCGAACCGGGTGCCCCCGTTCATCTCAATTTGTAACAATTGGGGCCGAAAATCCCTGCTAGATGTTACAAATCGAGACAAACGGCCTGCTCGGGTCGAGCCAAAACAAAAAAGGCCGCATGCGAACCCGTGGAGGGATTCGCATGCGGCC
>USDE01000124.1 GCA_900553345.1 uncultured Collinsella sp. | reverse complement strand
CCCCTCGTTTGCGCTCACGATATTGGCAACGTAGATACCCCCGGGGTTCAGGCTGCCTCGCACCAAACGCAACGCCTCAACCGTCGCCAGCTCGCGTACGGGCTCGGCACCGCCAAAGCAATCGCTCACGACCACGTCGTAGCGACGATGGCCCACGCTCGTCACACCCAAATACGAGCGAGCCTCAGCGGTTATCACCCGCAGGCGATCGCCCGCCGCGCGCTCCAGCTCGTCTAGGTAGAACCAGCGGCGCGCCAGGCGCGTAATCTCTCCGTCATACTCGATGACGTCCATGCGCAAGCCCTCGTGCGACATCAGCGCGAACTTAGGATAGGCAAACCCGCCGCCACCCAGCACAAGCATGCGGTTGATGCCGTGACCATAAGCATCGTGCATCGCATCCTCGGACTCAAACACGTCGTCAAACGCACGATAGTACGCAAAGACGGGCTCCGCCCAACGCTCACCAACGTAGCTTGCGCTTTGGTAGACGCCGCCTTGCACCAACACGCGAATCTCATCGCCGTCCCCATCGTGCACGCGTTTCACACGCGCCAACCCATTGCGGGTTCGCGCAACCTGCAGACAGGCAGCACGAACAGCGACGGCGGCCGCACCAAGCGCCGCGGCTCCCAGGGCAACGCCGGCAACGACGCCAGCAGAAACACTCGGCTTGTTCATCTAGAGCTCCTTTTGCAGATAGAGTCCATGATCGTAAAAACCCAAATGGCGATAGTACTCGCGCGTACCAATCGCGCTGATCACGTTGATGCGCGTATAACCCGCATCCCGGGCAATCTCGCACGCACGCTCTACGAGCAGACGCCCCAACCCATGGTGCTGGGCCGCCTGGCCTTGATACCCCACGCGCGCCGCCATGCCATACACGTGTACCTCGCGAATCATCGCCTCGTCCGGCATCGTCAGCAACTCGTCCGCATGCGCGGCAACAAACGAATGGTCGGGCAGCGACAACCGCAAAAAGCCCGCGATCTTGCCCTGCGGCGTCACCCACTGCAAAAAGCACTCGTGCGTCACCGGCGTCTCGTACGCCACTTCCTCGTCAAGGGTCAACTCGTCCAGGTCGGCGCCCGCCGTGCTGATCTCGCGATAGCGAATCTCACGCACCGTCGCACCGTCACCCCGAGCAGCCAGGCGGTTCTCAACGAGCTGGCGCAGGTTGGGTTTCTTGTTGCCCACCATGATGTCATCGGAGCTAAAGTCGCGGATCATGCGGCTGATGCGGCAGAACGCCGGCGTCACCACGATGTCGTCGGCCAACACATCGAGCAGCTCGTCCTCGGTATAGGGGCGCCACTCGCCACGCTCGTAACAGCCCACCAGATGCGAGCCCTCGATGAGCGCGCACGGGTAGACCTTGACCTCGTCGGGCATAAAGGCGCCCTCGGTCATAAAGCGCTCGTAGTCGCGCTTGTCCCCATCAGGCGTGGCGCCCAGCAAGTTGAGCATAAAGTGCGCGTGGATCTTAAAGCCAAACAGGCGCGCGAGCGAAAACGCTCGCTCGATCTGCGCCACCGAAATGCGGCGCTCGTTGATATCGAGTAGATGCTGGTCAAGACTCTGAATACCCATCTGAATCTTGGTGCAGCCCAAGCGGCGGATAAGTGTGAGGGCCTGCGGCGTTACGGCATCGGGGCGTGTCTCGATAACGAGCCCCACCACGCGATGCTTCGCCGTCTCGTTGATGCGCTGCTGGCGCTCGAGCTCCTCCATCGTTGCCGTCTGCCACTCGGCAGCCTCGCCCCATGGCGTACCGGGGCCGTACAGACGACGCACCGCGCGGTTATAGCCGCCCACGGCAGCATCCACACGCTCCTGCTCGTCGGCAACGCCGGCAGCAAGCTCAGCCTCGTCGGTCGCAATGCCGGCAGCCCGATAGCGCTCGCGGCGCCCCGCTACCACCGGCGGCAGGGCATCGGCGGGCGCGTCATCGAGCAGGCGCCCCGCCTCGGCACGACTGATGCCCGGACGCGCCAACATGGGGTTAGCTGCCACGCCAGCAACGGCGTCATCGTTCAGCGCACGGAAAAGCTCCGACATAAACCACGTTTGATACCCTTGCGGATAGTCGCTCCAGGTGCCACCGAGCACGATGAGCTCGATCTTATCGGTCGCATGACCCATCTGCGAAAGCGCGGTCAGGCGAGCGCTCACCTGCAGATACGGGTCGAAGCAGTTTTGCTCCGCACGGGCGCATGCCGGCTCGGCGTGCAGATAGCTTTTAGGCATGCGCAGGTCGTTGGGGCAAAACAGGCAATCGCCCGAGCACGGCCAGGGCTTGGTGATGACGGTAATGGTCGCCACGCCCGAAGCCGTGCGACGAGGCTTCATGCGTAGCACCTGCAGCAGTTGACGCTCCAGCTCCGCATCGACATTCCATCCAGCCCAACGAGCCGGCTCCTCACGTTTAACCCGCTGGTAGAACGGCAGCAGACGGCGCTTGGCCAAATCGCGTTTGTCGGCACCCTCGCGGCGCGCCTCGGCATGTATCAGTTTGACGAGCGCCTTGTCGTCTACGGTCTCGCCGCAACGCAGGGCCTCGAGTATGTTCAAGATAATCTGTTCCATGCCCCCATTGTAAAGGCAAAGGCGCCGAAGCCCGTCACGGCTCCGACGCCTCCATCAAACAGCGCGTCTATGGTTTATAAGTCTTCGATAACCACCCGTCACTCTGGATTAAACGACATGTCGCCCGAACCGACCTCAAAACGATACGTGGCAGACTTATCGCCGTTGTCGAATTCAAGATTCAATATGGTCTCGCCATCGTAGCCAAGCGGAAGGAAATCGCTCTCGAAGTCGCCGCTGCCCACGGTGAGGCTCGCCTTAAAGCCCGTAGAGCTCGGAACCGTCATCTCCACGTCGCCCGAGCCCACGCTCACGTCCATCGACTTCGCGGGCGCCTGGTAGAGCTCGAACGTCATGTCACCCGAACCGACCTCGGCATTCAGGGTGTCGGTCACGGTGCCCGTAAACTCAACGTCTCCCGAATTCAACGTTATATCCAGATCATGGCACGCAATGTCCGCGACCGCCAGGTCGCCCGACCCTACATTCGCCGTAATGCCCACCAGGCTATCCGCAACATCTCGCGGCAGCTCAATGGTAATTGTGCGGTCAATCGCGCGCTTATCATCGTAGTCGAACTGACTGATCTTGAGCGTAGAGCCCTTGACCTTAGCAAGGTTCCGGGTAGCCGCATCAGAAGCAGACGTTCCCTTCGCAACGCGACCGCTTTCGATAACACGCACCGGGCCGCCAGAGACACATTTAACCTCGACCGTCCCCGACGTCACGTCCAAGTCGAGCGATTGGAACGCGTCGGCATCAAACGTTTCGCTCGAAAGCTGCTGAGGCCGAGCGGAATAGTTACCGCTATCCAAGAGATCATCGTCGTCAAACATATCGTCAAAATCAGACAAATTGCCAGATAGAATACCGGTCGTACGCACCATATCGGAATGAGCCAATAGCCGCGAAATGCCAAAGACAAGTCCAATGATGAGCACAAACGCTCCGACGCCAACGCCCAAGCGCACCTTGGATTCATGCGAAAGCTTCATCATTAATCACCCTCTTTGGAAATCGGCTCAGCGGTGGCCGCGGTGGCCACGTCAGCGTCAGGTTCCGCAGAAGTATCCTTCCCCTGGGCCTTGACCGCCACCGACGCCGGACCAACCTGAATATCCCCGCGCGCCCAATCGCCATCGAGCGCACGCGCCACCCAGTGATAGATAGGAATCGTGAAGAAGATCAGCGCGGCAAAGGGGCCGGCACCAAACAGGAACATCAGCAAAAAGAACAGCAGCCAGCACACGGCCCAATACGGGAACGACTGGAACGGGCCCTTCACCGGAGTCGAGCCAACCGCGGTGCCACTCGTCGCCTGCGCCGTAGCGGCATTGGCGGCCTGCGCACTCCAGCTTGCCGCCTGCGCCGCCTTGGCGGCGGCATCACTCGCCTGTGTTGCCGCCTCGGTGGCGCGCGCTGCCGCCTCATGGGTGCGGGCACGCTCTGCCGCCTCGGCCTCGCGCTGACGGGCGCGGTCCTCGTTCTCAAACTCGATATCGTCCTCGATCTCATCGCTCGGATTGAGCAGCTCGTCCAGGCTCACACCGTAGAGCTTGGCGAGCGAGATCAGGTTCTCGGTATCGGGCGAGCTCTCCGCGCGCTCCCATTTACTGACCGCCTGGCGCGACAGCCCTAACTTTCGCGCCAGCCCTTCTTGGCTAAAGCCCTTGCTGCGGCGAAGGTCGGCGAGCCGCTGCGCAGTTTCTACATTCATGGTTCCTCCTATGTGATGCCAGCCGTGCCGCCGGACCGTTTTTCTTCTTAAGGCGCCTTGCACAGTTAAAAATCTATCCGCCACCGCCAAAAGCATGCCACCTATTCTAGTGAGATTTTTGACAACCGGCGGTTGCGGGTGCATATGAGCTGCGGAAATGTGTCCAAACAAAGCAATGACCCGTAGCTTGGTTGTCCCCGTTGCGGCGTTAACGGTAGTATGGTCGTACTGTTTATTCCGCACCGCCAACGGAGGGAGTTCCGCGCCGTGAACCGCGATTTCGCCTCATCGCTCATCCAGCTCAACAACACGTTCTATCGCGAGCACTCCGCCTCCTTTTCCGATACGCGCCAGGCCCCGTGGCCCGGCTGGGTACGCACCATGGATATCGCGCTCGAGCAGCTCGACGTCGCCACGATCGAGCATCCCGTCCGCGTCTTCGATCTTGCCTGCGGCAATATGCGGTTCGAGAACTTTGCCGCCGGCGGCGCACTTGCCGCCAAGGGCGTCGACGGAGCAAACCCCTCGGCAGATGCCAGCTGCCCGTTTGAGTTCTATGGTGTCGACTCGTGCCAAGACCTGGCCATCGATGCGCGCGGCCACGCCCTGCGCATTCCCAACCTGCACTTCCAGGAGCTCGATGTGCTCGATGCCCTCATGAAGCTCAACCCCG
>USDE01000123.1 GCA_900553345.1 uncultured Collinsella sp. | reverse complement strand
CCGACCTGGCGTCCGAGCCGTTTGTACTGTTGGATGAGGGCGAACAGAGTCTGGTGCTCGATGCATTCGCAACGCATGGACTGTCGCCGCACGTGACGAGTGAGGTGACCGACGACTACACCATCATGGCAATGGTGGAGGAGGGCCTAGGCGTGAGCATGCTCTACCGGCGTACTGTGGAGGGCATGCGAGCCGATATTCGTGTGCGGCCCATCGTGCATGCCCCCTCGCGCGACGTGGTGGCCGCCTGGCGCAGCTGGGACACCATGCCTATCGCCACGAGGCGCTTTATCGACTATATGAGCTCGCATATTGTCAATTAATGACTGGCGTGGCGTTGGGTGCGGTGTTTAGCGGGCTGTCGCTTTGGCTTGGGTGGCGCGATAGGTGCGTGCCGGGTGGCAGAGTAGTACCGCCACGACCATGAAGAACGCCGTGGTGCCCAAGCTGATGGGGTAGACCATCATGATGTTCGCAAAGGTGCGGAAGTGCGGGAACACGCAGAACACCCAATAGAAGCGGATGCCGCAGACGCAGATCATGGTGATGAGGGCGGGCGTGAGTGAAATACCAAAGCCGCGCAGGTAGCCGGACATGTTTTCGTAGAACATGCTAAAGGCGTACGCCGGGAAGATCGAACACACGCGGATATAGCCGATCGAGACGATGTTGGGATCGCTGTTGAACAGCGACAAGATCTCGCGTCCCAGGCCGACAATAACGATGATCGTGGTGAGTGCAACGATACCGCCTTCGACCAGGCAGACCTTGAGCGTTTTGGTGCAGCGGTCGATCTGGCGGGCACCGTGGTTTTGTCCCACAAAGGTGGTGCAAGCCTGGCTAAAACTGTTGAGCAGGTTGTAGCACACGTACTCCAAGCTCATGGCGGCGCTCGATGCCGCCATGACCTCGGTGCCCAGGCTGTTGATGGCAGACTGGATGATGATGTTGGCGACGGCAAAGACGGCGCTTTGGATGCCGGCGGGCAGGCCGATCTTGACGATGCGCTTGAGGGCGACGGGGTCGATAGCCAAGTCACGCGGGGTGACGCGGACGACGGAGTCGGTCTTGAGCAGGCGGATAAAGAGCGTGGCGGCGCTGACGGTATAGGCGATGGCGGTGGCGATGGCGACGCCTGCGACGCCCCAGTGAAGTACGGGGACAAAGATGAGGTCCAGGCCAATGTTGAGGACGGTGGACACGGCAAGCGCCTGCAGCGGCATGCGGGTGATGCCGACGGAGCGGAAGATCGCGGCCTCAAAGTTGTAAAGCAAGATCGAGGGCATGCTGAGCAAAAAGACGCGTAGGTAGAGCGAAGCGAGCGGCATGGTTTCGGCGGGAACGTTGAGCGCGGCGAGCATGGGCTCGGCAAAGATCTCGCCCAGCGCAATGACGACAAAGCCCACGAGCGCCATTAAAATCGAGGTATGGACGGCGCGTTTGACCATGTTCTGATCGTTGCGGCCGATAGCGTTGGCGATGACCACGTTGGAGCCAAGCGACATGCCAATAAACAGGTTGAGCATAAGACTGGTAAGCGGGACATTGGAGCCGACCGCCGCCATGGCGAGGGTTCCCTGGTCGCCCGAGAAGTTACCGATGATGACCGTGGCGATGAGGTTCGACAGCTGCTCCAAGATGCTCGTGGCGGCCACGGGGAAGGCGAACAGGGGAATATTGCGCCACAGCGAGCCGGTGGTCATGTCAATGTGCTTAGATACGGTGTCAGCCATGCGCTCTCAATCTCTAACATGCTCTTTCGTGCTTATTTGCGCAGACGATGATACTCCTAATCGACTAGTCATTGGGGACGTTCTAAAACGACTAGTCATTCAAGAACGTCTCCAATGACTAGGTGGGGAAGGCGTGCGACAATGGTGGGCGTTGTGTAGTCCGCGCTAAGGAGTTGCCATGTTGTTGTGTCCCGTTTGCCATGAGCCGCTGGTGGATGACGAACGCGGTGCTGTGTGCGCGGGCGGACACTGGTTTGACCGTGCGCGCGAGGGCTATCTATATCTGCTGCGCTCGTCCAAGAGCGGCGACTCTATGGGCGATCCCAAGTCGCAGGCGCGCAGTCGTCGTGACTTTCTAAACCGTGGCTACTATGCGCCGTTGCGCGATGCAATGGTCGAGCTGGTGCGCAAGCAGACGTCTGGGTGTGCAACGTCTGCGAACGGCCCCATGACGCTGCTCGATATTTGCTGCGGCGAGGGTTACTACACCAGCGCCATGGGCGCGGTGCCGGGGGTGGATGCTTACGGCTTTGACCTGGGCAAAGAAATGGTGCGCCTGGCCGCCAAGCGCGGCGATGCGACCTACTTCGTGGCCAACATGAAGGACATCCCCGTGGCCGATGGCGCCTTCGATATGGTGACTGAACTCTTTGCTCCCTTTAACGAGCGCGAGTTTGCCCGCGTGCTGGCGCCCGAGGGCTCGCTCTACACCGTGGTGCCAGGTGCCCGTCATCTCTTTGGGCTCAAGGAGGTGCTCTACGACACGCCGTACCTTAACGATGAGAAGCTGCCGAAGACCACCGAGCTCGAGTTGGTCGGAACGCAGCGGGTGTCTGCGAATATTACGCTTAAGACCCAGGCCGACATCGAGGCGGTGTTCCAGATGACGCCGTACTACTACCGCACGCGCCCTGCCGACAAAGAGCGTCTGGCAAATTTGGACACGCTCCAGACCGACATCGACTTCATCATCGCCGAGTACCGTCACAGCTAACAACTTGCCAAAAAGGGACAGGTTTATTTTGGCAGGTTTTATCTGGCCAAACGTAAAGGGCCGACCGCGGAGATGCGCGATCGGCCCTTTTTAGTTGCTTGGCTGCAGAGGTTATGAGAAGCGAGTGCTTACAGGCGGTCCTTGTTCTCGGTCTTAACGGCGTGTGCCTGCTGAACAAAGAACAGGTCGTACACCACGATGACAAAGGCGACGATATTGACGGAGCTGCCGCCGAGCGCGGGAAGCGTGAGCACGGCCTGGACGAGCGTGGCGACCGCGGCAACGATACCGAGCTTAAACGCGCCATCCACCTGCGAAGGCTTGTTGGCACCCTTGATGCCCGCAACGCCTGCGGCAAGATCGACAACGCCCTTGGCGACAAGCACGACCGCGGCGAGCATGGCGTTCGATCCGTAGGTGGACTCGAGCTTGCCGGTCGCGATACCGGCGATTCCAATGACGAGACTGGCGATGCCCAGAACAAAATAAATCAGGGCAAGGATTTTGAGTGTCTTGCGAGCGGCGCTCATAGCTGGTCCTTTCGATGCGGGTGCGGAGAATCTGTCGCACCCAGGTTGCGGCACATATCGTGAAGCACATTGTAGTTCAACGGGGCGATGCATGCGTTTGAAAGCGTCTCTTGCCTGTACGGTCCAACCTTTCAAAAAGGAAAGCTGGGTGTAAGCCAAATCGATGGCAGCGTATGCGCGGCGCTGCGATGATGGGGCCATGGTAAGAGCTGGAGCGAAGGAGGAGCCATGATGTACGGAGTCAGGCAAGTGGGTGAGCCGCGGTCGTTGGGAAGGCGCATGGGTGATTCTGTGATCGCTGCCGTGTGCACGGGATTGATGGCGGTGCTTTGCATTGCGATGCTGTGGGCCATGTCGCATGTGGGACAATAGCGGACGGTTGGGTGCTGGCATAAACGGCGCCCACGTATTCGTTTTGCTTGTTAAGGAGTACCCATGGGCATCGTCGATCCCTTTTCTGTTGCTCGAGCCGCGGGGCTTGAGCTGACCGGGAAGTCCGAGGGACTCACGCTCACCGACGGCTCGATGGAGTTGCGAGCCGATTTTGCCCGCATGCTTCCGCGGCTCAAGCAGGGCCGTCTGCAGCAAGAGCTGTTGGTAAAGGCTGCGCGCACAAAAGGCATCGAGCGCCCATGGGCGATTGACGCCACGGCAGGCTTTGGCGAGGACTCGCTGCTGCTGGCGGCCGCGGGCTTTACCGTCGATCTGTATGAGCAGGATTGCGTGATCGCGGCGCTCCTCAAGGATGCCTTGGATCGTGCGGCAGATGATCCGGCGCTTGCGGCTGCCGTGGCTCGCATGCGCCTTCATGCGGGCGAGGACAGCATTGCCGGCCTTCGCCATACGGCTGAGTTGATCGGGCGGGGCGAGCTCGCCGCCCCCGACGCGGTGTACCTGGACCCCATGTTTCCCGAGCGTACCAAAAGTGCGGCGGTCAAAAAGAAGTTCCAGCTCCTACATCATCTGGAGCAGCCATGCGCCGACGAGGAATTGCTGGTCGAGGCGGCGCTTGCGGTGCACCCGCGCAAGGTCGTTATCAAACGGCCGGCGAAGGGACCACTGCTTGCCGGCGTTAAGCCGAGCTATCAGCTTGCGGGCAAGGCCGTCCGCTACGATGTTTTGGTGCCGCCGCGCCCGTAGCTTGCGTGCGATTACCGGGGCTTCGCTAGTGCCGTGCCGATGCGGTCTCTATTTCCAAGGGTGCGACGTCAGGTGCCAGCCGCCGCAGTATTCACATTTGTAGCAGGCCAAACCACGCCGCCCGCGGTTTTCGCAGTCGGCCATAACTGCCTCGGCCTCGGCGCGTGTGTCGTAACGGTTTTTGCGTTCGCACGACTTGTAACGCCAGGCTTCATCGCGCTCGGCGTCTAGGGCGTCGCGGCGCTCGTCCTCGCGCGCAAACAGGTCGCTCATATCGCCGCCGGTAGCAGCGCCCAAAAACTCGCTTTTGGCCTTTGACCAGGCGGCTCGCTTTTTGCTTCCCATCTGCTTAGCGCCTCTCTCCAAACGCTGGTATCATTGCTCAACCAAAGTGATACCAATAAACGTGAGGTCGCCGCGTGATGATCAGAAAAACCCTCGATACCGACATTCCCGCCGTCATGGCTATCTATGATGCGGCCCGCGCCTTTATGCGCGCGCATGGCAACGCCACGCAGTGGCCCGAGGGCACGCCTTCGGCCGAGCAGCTGGCTGCCGATATCGCTGCCGGTGGCAGCTATGTGTGCGAAGTCGACGGCCGCGTGGTGGCGACGTTTGCCTTT
>USDE01000122.1 GCA_900553345.1 uncultured Collinsella sp. | reverse complement strand
GTGCTTCCCGATCCAATTGAGGTGAGCGATATATTCGTCGTGGACGGGCGCGAGCGGACCGGCGTCTTCTTCCTTGGCGTTGAGGCGCTCTGCCCAGCTATCTACAGCGTCTATAACTGCGTGATAGACCACATCGAGGAGCATGTCGACGGCGGGAACGCTCTCGTTGAGGTCCGAGAGGCCAATTGCCGCCAGGCCGCCATCGGGCACCTCTTGGGGCGTGTAGTTTACGTTGACACCAATGCCGCAGACGGCGAAAGGTTTGCCTTCGTTATCGCGTGCGGCCTCGACCAGAATGCCGCCGAGCTTGCGTCCTCGCGCGACCAGGTCGTTGGGCCATTTGAGGCCAATCTCGTTTGCAAGACCCTGCTTTTCGAGTGCTTCGAGCACCGCTAGGCCGCTGACGGCGGCAAGACCAGAGTACTTTGCGGGATTAACGCATGGACGCAGGACAATCGAAAGCAATAGGTTGCCGGCGGTTGAATCCCACTTGTGGCCGCGCCGGCCGCGTCCTGCCGTTTGCGCGCGGGCGGCAAGTCCTGTGCCGTGCGGCGCACCCTGTTTTCCTGCCTCGAGCAGGTCATCGTTGGTCGATCCGGTTACGTCGACGATCGTTAATTTGGCATCCATAACGGCTGCTACCTCCTAAGTTAATAAGGTAATCGCGCAATGGTGTCGAGAGATAGACACAATGTGAAGCCTTTGTCGCATTTGGACAATTTAATGTTAACACGTCAACAACGACTGAAATGCGCTATCCTCTCTTGGTCGATGTAAACACGTCAACAACTCAAAGGAGGTTAGTGATGGGTTTCACGATTCTTGGAACAGGCTCGGCGCTTCCTAAGCGCAGTGTTTCCAATGACGAGCTGTCTGAGTTCCTCGATACCTCGGATGAGTGGATTTTTACCCGCACCGGTATCAAGAGCCGCCATGTCTGCACCACCGAGTTACTTGACGACCTTGCTGTAGCGGCGAGCGAGCGGGCACTCCAGGTGTCCGGAATCGACGCGAGCCAGCTGGATCTGATCGTCTGCTCGACGACGACGGGTGACCACCTTGTTCCCGCTGAGGCGTGTGCCGTTGCTGAGCGACTAGGCGCGACGTGCCCTGCCTTCGATGTCTCGGCGGCCTGCGCCGGCTTCGTATTTGCGCTCGATGTCGCCGAGGGCTATATCGCCCGCGGCCGTGTCGAGCGCGTGCTTGTCGTTGCTGCCGAGCAGATGACGCGCGCGCTCGACTGGACCGACCGTGCCACCTGCGTGCTCTTTGGCGACGGCGCGGGCGCTGCAGTGATAGGGGCTGGGGGAGAGAATCCCCTTGCTGTTGAGCTTTCGACGTCGCCTGACGTCGAAACACTGCGCGTCCCCGGATTGGCGGGCTCCTCGCCGTATAAGACGGCGCAGGACTGCGAAAGCGTGCTTTCCATGAACGGCCGTCGCGTGTTCAAGTTCGGCGTCAACGCCATCTGCGACACGGTCAACAAGCTCGCCTGCGACGCGAGCATCGCGGTCGAGGACATCGACCGCTTTGTATTCCATCAGGCTAACGAACGAATCCTGAGTCAGGCGGTCAAGCGTCTCGGCGTGCCAGACGAGCGCGTGGTTCGAACGCTACGCGAGACCGGCAACATTTCGAGCGCCTGCATTCCCTTTGCGCTTGACCGGCTGGCACGTACCGACGCACTGAATGAGGACGACACCATCGCCCTCGTTGGATTTGGCGCCGGCCTGGATATAGGTGGCTATCTGCTTCGTTGGAAGTAGTCGCACATAGGAAATAAAAACGCCCCTAGGGCACAAACAAAGGAGAACTACCATGGCAGATCAGAAGACCTTCGAGCGCGTTTGCGACGTTATCCGCGAGACCGCCGGTCTTGACGATGTCGAGATGAAGCCCGAGTCCACGCTCGAGGAGATTGGCCTCGACAGCCTGGGTACCGTCGAGATCCTCGTTGCCGTCGAGGACGAGTTTGGCATTGAGCTCGATACCGAGGAGAACCCCAAGACGGTTGGCGAGTTCGTCGATACGGTCGAGGCGGCATTGGAGAAGTAGTGATGCTCAAGTCTCCTCTCTGCGATTTGCTCGGCATCGAAAAGCCCGTGTTCCAGGGTGGCATGGCCTGGATTGCCGACGCCTCGTTGGCATCTGCTGTGTCCGAGGCAGGCGGCTTAGGCATTATCGCGGCCATGAATGCCGACGCAAACTGGCTGCGCGACCAGATTCATGAGCTGCGCGCCAAGACGGATAAGCCCTTTGGCGTCAACGTTATGCTCATGAGCCCGTTTGTCGACGAGGTCGCACAAGTGGTGATTGATGAGCAGGTGCCCGTAGTGGTGACCGGTGCCGGCAATCCCACCAAGTACATGAAGGCGTGGAACGAGGCTGGCATCAAGGTCATCCCGGTCGTTGCTTCGGTGGCGTTGGCGCGCCTCGTGGCGCGTCGTGGAGCTACGGCGGTTGTTGCCGAGGGCACCGAATCGGGCGGCCATATTGGCGAGACCTCGACGATGGCACTTGTCCCGCAGGTCGTCGATGCGGTCGATATTCCCGTGGTTGCGGCTGGCGGCATCGCCGATGGCCGCGGTGTGGCGGCCGCCTTTATGCTTGGCGCCGCTGGCGTCCAAGTGGGCACGCGTTTTCTCGTTGCCGATGAGTGCACCGTCTCCGAGCAATACAAAGAGCTGGTGCTCAAGGCGGGAGACACCTCGACGCGCGCGACTGGCCGTTCGACGGGACATCCGGTGCGTGCGCTTAAGAGCCCCTTCACCAATGCCTACGCCAAAAGTGAGGCGGCGGGCGTAAGTGTCGAGGAACTCGGGGCCATGGGCACGGGTGCCCTTCGCAAGGCCGCCAAGGACGGCAATTACGAAGAGGGTTCGTATCTGTGCGGACAGATTGCCGGCATGGTGAACGAGCGCCAGAGCGCGCGCGAAATCGTCGACGATCTGGTCGATGGCGCCGAGCACGTCCTGAAGGGTGCGTGCGCATGGGTAGCGTAGCGTTTCTGTTTGCCGGCCAGGGCGCCCAGCACCCCGCGATGGGTGTCGACCTCATCGAGGCATCGCCGGCAGCTACCGAGGTGTTCGCGATCGCCGACGAGGTGCGTCCGGGAACCAGCGAGCAGTGCCGGAGCGCCTCCAAGGAGGAGCTCTCGCAGACCGAGAACACGCAGCCGTGCGTGTTCGTTCACGACCTGGCAGCGGCTGCCGCCCTGCGCGAGCGCGGCGTGGTGCCTGCCGCCTGTGCGGGATTTTCGCTGGGCGAGGTCTCTGCGCTCACCTTTGCGGGGGCGTTCGATACGCGAGCGGGCTTTGAGCTCGTGTGCGAGCGCGCGGCGCTGATGGCCGCGGCTGCCGAGCGCCATCCGGGCGGCATGCGCGCCGTCATCAAGCTCGATGCGGCGCAAGTCGAGAACCTGACTGCGCAGGCCGGCGAGGACTGCTGGCCGGTCAACTACAACAGCCCGCAGCAGATGGTTGTGGCCGGAGCGCCCGAGGCGCTGCAGGCGCTCGACGACCTAGTAAAAGAGGCTGGCGGCCGCGCTATGAAAGTCGCGGTGTCGGGTGCATTTCATAGCCCCTATATGGCAGAGGCGACTGAGGGGCTGGCGACGTATATCCAAGACGGCCACGCGCCGTCTCCGCTGCTGATTCCGGTCATGGCAAACATGACGGCGGCGCCCTATCCGGCGGATCCGCGAGCAGCATCGGATGTCTTGGCCAACCAAGTGAGCCATGCCGTGCGCTGGGTCGACACGCTGCATGCTCTGCAGGATCAAGGCATCGACACGTTTATTGAGGTTGGCCCTGGCAAAACGCTGTCCGGCCTGGTCAAGCGTACGTTGAGCGACGTTCGCGTGTATTCGTGCGAAACAGCCGAGCAGGTCGCAGCTATTGCCGACGAGCTCGCATAGCCCACAGGGCTGTAACCCGAAAGGAATGACATGGGCAACTTGAACAACGGCGCGCTCGAGCGCAACGATTCACGTCGCGTGGCACTGATCACGGGCGGCTCGCGTGGTATCGGCCGCGCTTGTGCGGTTGGCCTGGCGGAGGACGGCTTTGATATCGCCGTCGTCTATGCCGGTAGCGTCGATGCGGCGCGCGAGACGTGCGAAGCCTGCGAGGCCGCTGGTGCCACAGCTCGCGCGTATCAATGCGATGTGGCCGACCCCGATGCCGTCAATGCGTGCATCGAGGCCGTGTTCAACGACTTTGGTTCGATTTGGGCGCTCGTCAATAACGCCGGGATCACTCGCGATGGGCTGCTTATGCGCATGGGCGACGATGCCTTCGATCGCGTGCTCGATGTCAATCTCAAGGGCACGTTCAATACAACACGCGCGCTCACCAAGACCTTTATGCGCCAGCGTGGCGGCTGCATCGTCAATATGAGCTCGGTCGTGGGCCTGATGGGCAATGCCGGGCAGGCCAACTACGCTGCCTCCAAGGCGGGCGTGATTGGCCTGACCAAGGCAGTAGCGCGTGAGCTTGCGCCCCGCGGCGTACGAGTGAACGCAGTTGCCCCCGGGTTTGTCGAGACGGATATGACGGCAAAGCTCTCGGAGAAGGTTCGCGCGGCAACCGAGGAGCAGATTCCCCTAAAGCGTATGGCGCAGCCCGAGGAAGTGGCCGGCGTGGTGCGCTTTTTGGCGAGCGATGCGGCTGCCTACATTACGGGCGAGGTCGTACGCGTCGACGGCGGAATGGCGATGTAGAAACCAGAGCCACACAACGGCTTGGATGAGGAGACCATGATGGAACAGAGAGTTGCAATCACCGGCATCGGTGCCGTATCGCCGCTCGGCAACACCGCGCTTGCCACCTGGGCGGCAATGTGTGCCGGCACGTGCGGCATCGGCCCGATCACGCACTTCGATACCGATGCGTTTGCCGTCAAGGTGGCGGCCGAGGTCAAGGGCTTTGACGGCAACGAGTACTTTGGCAAGCGTGACGCCAAGCACCTGGACCCCTGCGTTCAGTTTGCCCTGGCAGCGTCGGACGAGGCCATGCACGATGCGGGCCTCGATGTTGAGGGCGCGGTCGATCGCGATCGCCTGGGTGTCTATGTGGGCTCGGGCGTGGGC
>USDE01000121.1 GCA_900553345.1 uncultured Collinsella sp. | reverse complement strand
GCCGTGCCGGCTACCACCCGTTTTTGCTGGACATATGTTGCGTAAATCGTTTTGTCGCAGCCTTCTATGCACTCGAATTTCGGAAGTGCGGGGAAAAACGCGAACCTCCCGAGCGCACCGCCTTTTTAGACTCTCGCGACCTGCGGTTTTGTTTTAAAAAAAGCCGGTCTGGTCGGCGAAACCCGATTTTTCCCCGCACTTCCGAAAACAGCGGTTCAGCAGCGCCAAAAAATGCCCTCAAAATCGAGAGTTAATGAACAGGTGTTGCCGTTCGCCGCAAATTACCGTCCGTTTATAGAACCCACCCCCAGCGCGCGTCCTCCTTACGGTTGAATAAATACACATCTATGGAATTACGTAAGAGAGGACTGTTCCTATGAGCTACAAGACCGTTTGTGTTGCCGGCGGCGGCGTGTTGGGAAGCCAGATTGCCTTTCAGGCTGCCTACTGCGGCTTTGATGTAACGATTTGGCTGCGCAGCGAGGGCAGCATCGGCCGCACCCAGCCCAAGATCGATCATGTGCGCGAGGAGTACATCGCTGCTATCGAGGGCATGGCGGACGGCACGGGCGAGTGGTGTGCCGGTATCGCCGATAGCGGCCAGCCCTTCGACAAGGAGGCGGCACTCGCCGCCGTTGAGCGTGCCTACTCCACGCTCAAGCTGGAGCTCGATCTTGCCAAGGCCGTGGCCGACGCCGATCTGGTCATCGAGTCTATGGCCGAGGACACCCAGGCAAAGATCGACTTCTACAAGAAGCTCGCCCCGGTCCTGCCGCAAAAGACCGTCATCGTGACGAACTCCTCCACGCTGCTGCCGAGCACCTTTGCCAAGTACACCAGCCGCCCCGAGAAGTACCTGTCGCTGCACTTTGCCAACTCCATCTGGAAGAACAACATGACCGAGGTCATGGCCCAGAGCCAAACCGACAAGCGCTACTTCGACGAGCTCGTCGACTTCGCCAACGATATCCGCATGCTTGCCCTGCCCGTCAACAAGGAAAAGAACGGCTACCTGCTCAATTCCATGCTGGTGCCGTGGCTGCTTTCGGGCCTTGACCTGTATGTCTCGGGCGTGAGCGACCCCAAGAGCATCGATCTCGCGTGGACGCGCGGCACCGGCGCTCCCAAGGGTCCGTTTCGCGTATTCGACACGGTGGGTATCCAGACGGCCTACAACATCGTCATGCAGTATCAGAAGGTCCCGGGCCTGGTGAGCCCGTTGCTCAAAAAGATGATGATGCCCTACAACTTTAAGGCCATGGCATCCGTCCTCAAGCAGATGCTCGACGAAGACAAGCTGGGCGAAAGCTCGGGCGAGGGCTTCTTCAAGTACTAAAAAATGATCCCTCGGGGACGGAGGAAAACGGATCATCGCATTCCTGCGTCCCCTGTGCATCTTGCGGCTAACAGCTCCGGCTGCCTCGAGCCTAAGCTAGCCTTAAGAGGCGTTTGTTAAGCTTCGAGTCATAATTGGACAGAGCTTGGCAAGTGCCCTGGAATATGAAGGAAGCGGCAGCGATGGAATTCTTCGATGGTGACGACATGGGATCGAGTAGCGAAGACGGCTGCGACGAAACTGCCCCGTTTGTCAAAGTCGACCCCTTTGGCGCCGATACCCTGAGCTGCTATGTGCGCTTTGCAACATCCCGCGCCGGCATCACTTCACGTCAAACTCCACGCGATCGAGCTCGGGCACATTGAGGTCGATGAGCTTGCGGGCGACGTGACGGTCATGTGCCCCAAGCGCCTCGCTTGTCGTCACATGGGCGACGATCTCGCGCTCGACGATGCCCTCCTCGTCGCCTTCGGTGGCCGAGGTCTCGACGGCGACGGTGTAATCCTTAAAGCCTGGCAGCACCGCCGCAAGCTCGCGCGTGGTTTCGGTGACGCCGTAGCCGTCCTGCACGCCGGCCTGCGCCGAGCCAATCGACCCCGCGGTCATAACGATGCAGGGGATGGCAAAGATCACCGTGCCCACGATGATGTGGCGGCGCACCTTGCGCGATAGCTCGTTGACCTCGGCGTTTTCTTCAGCAGTCACAATACCGTCGCCGTTCAGGTCGCGCTTGAGCGGCACGCGCAAAAGAAGCAGCACGGCTTCGGCAGCCAGTGCGATAAAGACCACGTTGATGCCAAACTCATAAAGCGCCGAGAGAAACAGTGACCCGCTTGCGATGGCGATGCCATAGCCCGCCGCGCACAGGGGCGGCATGAGTGCGGTCGCCACGGCTACGCCGGCAATGAGCGTCGAAGGCTCCTGGTCGCGCGAGTTACCCAGCCCGCCCGCAAAGCCGCCCGCGAGCGCGACGGCAAGGTCCCATACGGTGGGTGTCGAGTTGTCGATGATGGCGGCCGTGGTGGTGCCAAGGGGCGAGAGCTTAAAATACAGCGTGGACGTGATCAGGCAAAAGACCATCTGCAACGCGAGGCTTGCAACGGCCTCGACGGTAATCTCGCGGTCGAGCGTGGCAATGCCGTATGCCATGGCAAGCACCGAGCCCATGAGCGGGCAGATAAGCATGGCGCCCACGATGGCAATGTCCGAATCGATATCGAGGCCGATGCTCGCGATGAGCATGGCGATGATGAGGATGCACAGGTGAGAGCCGGTCAGGCGCGCCCCATTTACAAAGCGCTTACGAATTACGTGATAGGGGGCGCGACCCTCGCGAATGTTGAATGCGCGCCTCAGGAAGCGGCCAGCGTTCTCCATGACCTCGCTATAGGCAGGGCGGATGCCGTGGCGCCGGTGATGGCGCTCGCGCAGTCGCTTGAGCTGCTGGTTATCGAGTTTCATGTTCACCTCGCTTCGCCGCGGACTATGCATCGCGCCCGCTGCCTCTACTCTACACCGCGGCAGGCGGGGTGGTCATCTTGACGTGAAACTTAGACGAGTAGGTAAGGGGGGCACGTCAAATGAGGTTGAAGCCGAGGGTTTCGGCAGATACAGAAAAGCGCGGGGTCGGATGGTCTCCGACCCCGTCCGAAAGGCCTGCCTCGGCGTCGCGGTGTGCGGCCCACTTGTCGTAGGCGAGCTTGACGCAGGAGCCCAAGAAGGCCGTGAGTGACATGTAGAACGGCAGGTACACGCCCAGACCGATCATCATGGCCGGAATGCCGAGCCAGTACATGATGATGCCGGCGATAAAGCCACCTGCGAACCACGGCATGCTCGGGATGCCCGAGACCATGGTGGCGACCACGCTTGCCTGCGCGGCCACAAAGCTCTTGTCGGGGCCGAAGGCGTCCGGACCATAGGCGGTGACGAGCGCGACCATGACGGCGGCGGCGACCAGGGCGCCCACGATGCCGCCGATGGCCTGGCCGACCCACTGTGCGCGCGGGTTGGTGCCCAGCACGGCTCCGGCCTTAAAGTCGTTCATGACGTCGCCCGCAAGGCCGCACGCCACGGCCACGATGCCGGCGATAAAGAACAGCTTGACCTGCGCGAGCTGCGCGAAAGCTGCCACGATGAGCATGACGATGAGGCCAAAGATCTCCATGGGATCGATACCCGTCTGGCCGCAGCTCTGAGCGCTCATAATGGTGGTGACAAAGGTGAACAGCGTGACGATGACGGCTGGAACGGGGCCGAGGTCGAGCGCGATGGCAACGATCACGGCGATGGCTGCGGTGCCCAGGCCGATGACGCCGGCGTCGAGCTTAAGCGAGCCCGAGATGAGCGACTGCTCGTCGGTGTCGGTGGAGCTGTCGGCTGCAAGACCGCGGACGATACCGGCGACCTGCGGCAGGATGTCCTTAAGGACGACGGCGACGCCAAAGCCCATCATAAGGCCCATACCGAGGGACTTGACGATACCCTGCGCGGTCACAATATCGAACAGGCCGGCAGCGGTGCCGCCAACGATGATGCCAAAGTTGCCCAGCAGCGCGCCGGCAAACCAGAAGGCGACGGGGGCGAAGCCCACCAAAAAGCCGATGGACAGCAACATGGGCGAGTTGTAGATGGCAAAGGTCACGCCGGGGATATTGAGCGTGCACAGCATGCTGGGCACCACGCCCAGAGCGTCGCGCAGCACGCTGTAGATGCCTGCGATGGCCATGGAGCCAAAGAGCTGCTTGCCGGTCTTGCCGCCGGCCTCGGTGGCACGCAGGGTCTGAGCTGCGGCGTTGCCGGTGGGGAACTCCAGCGCGGCGTCCACGATAAAGTGACGGTGGATGAGCGCTGTCGCCAGAAGGCCCAAGATGGTGCCGGCGAGCGCCACGATAAACATGTCGAGCCAGCTGATCTGGTCGGCATAGCCCAGCATCCAGGCGCCCGGGATGGTAAACGCCAGGCCGCCGGCGACCATGGCGCCCGCGGACATGATGGTGTGGGTGACGTTGGCCTCGTTGAGGCTGGCGTTGCCCATGAGCTTCAGGAAGAACAGCGAAATGACGGCAGCGAAAATGATCGGCCAGGGGAGTGCGCCCATCTTGAGGGCGGTATAGGCCGAGCTTGCCGTGATGATCACGCAGCCAAGGACGCCGATGACGACGCCGCGCAGCGTGAGTTGACCGCGCATCGAGGTACGGTTCGAGGGATTGCTCATATAGAACTCCTTTGCGTATATCCGCTTCCCCCGGGAGCGCCGCTACGGATACGGCGCGGGAAGTCGGGTTACCAAGGGCCGCCGCGTGAGCTCGCGCACGACCGCGCACCAGTATAGCCGCAAGCTAGTCATTTTGGGATGACTGGTTTAGGGAGGCGATATACTGCTGGGCAGACGAAAGGAGCGCCGACGATGCTTAATGGGTGCGCATACATATTGACGGTCGACGTGGGCAACACGTTCATTCGCTTTGGCCTGTTTGCCGAGGATTCGGCCGCGGCGCAGGAATGCCCGCTTGCGACGTGCGAGATCACGACGCCGTCGAGCATCACAGCCGACGAGGCACGCATGAGGCTCGCGCAGGTCATGGGCGCGCTGTCAGCCGATGCGGGCATGCCGGGTGCGCTCGTTCCCGCAGCCGCAGTGCTGAGCTGCGTGGTGCCGGCGCTCGAGCGCCCGTGGAAGGCGGCGCTTTCCCGCACCTGCACGGGGCGCGTGCTCACCGTGGGGCCGGGCCTCAAGACCGGCATGCCCGTGCACTACGATGACCCGGCCGAGATC
>USDE01000120.1 GCA_900553345.1 uncultured Collinsella sp. | reverse complement strand
GTCGAGCGATCCCGCAGGCGAAGCCGAGGACCAGCGAGACACCAAGCGCCCTGCCGGCACTCGCGGGTAGCCGACCAAAACCGCCTGAAGGGTCACATTTATCTGATAATTGAATTCCTGGCGTTATGCCGCTCGCTGGCGTTGCCAAAACATCGGCTGCTACGTGCCTTGGGCGCTAGTGACCGTCGCCCTTACATCTGTAACGAGTTGCTTACGCATCCCCAGGGCTCTCCGTACTATCATGAATCAGATTGAAGAGAGATGATGATAGGGAGCGCCTATACATGATTGAGCTGCTCAGGCGTTTTGGTGGTAAGTTTCGCCGGTATATGGTGGTTGGTCCTGCGTGCAAGCTGATCGAAGTGATCTTTGACCTGCTGACGCCGCTGGTGATTGCCCAGATGATCGATAAGGGCATTGGCTCGCACGACGTGAGCGCCGTTATCCACTACGGCATGGTACTTGCCGCTATGGCCGTGATCGGCATCTCGTTTACGCTCGTCTGCCAAAAGATGGCGGCGCTCACCTCGCAGGGCATGGGCACCGACATTCGCGGCGCACTCTACAAGCACATCAACAAGCTGAGCTATGCTGAGCTCGATCGCTTTGGCACGCCGTCGCTCATCACGCGCATTACCAACGACGTCAACCAGGTGCAGCTCGCCGTGGCGCTGGGCGTGCGTATGCTCATCCGCTGGCCTTTCCTGGCGGTGGGCTCCATGGTCGCGGCCCTCGCCATCGACCTTAAGCTCGGCATCATCTTTTTGATTTGCACGCCCGCCATCGGCTTGGTGTTTTGGTTTGTCATGGTGCGCTGCATCCCGTACTACAAACAGCTGCAGGCGAAGCTCGATCGCATTGCGCTCATTTGCCGCGAGGGGCTTTCGGGCGCTCGCGTGGTTCGCGCCTTCGTGCGCGAGGACCACGAGCGCGAGCGCTTTGCCCAAGCTGCCGATGACCAGGCCCATACCGCCATCGCGGTGGGCAAGCTCTCGTCGGTCCTCAACCCCGTAACGTTTTTGGTGATGAACCTGGGCGTGTGCGCCATCCTGTGGGTGGGCGGCATCCAGGTCAACGTGGGCGAACTCACACAGGGCCAGGTCATGGCGTTTGTGAACTACATGACGCAGACGCTCACCTCTATCGTGTACGTCGCCAACCTGGTCGTGGTCTTTACCAAGGCGAGTGCGAGCGCGTCGCGCATCAATGAGGTGCTCAATTGCGTGCCGAGCATTACCGACGAGGACAACGAGCCGGTCGCACTGCCCGAGCCGGGCAATGTCGCTCCAGTTCCTGCGCTGAGCTTGAGTCATGCGGGCTTCTCGTTTGGCGCCGGCGCGGCCAATGCTGTCAACGATGTGACGCTGGAACTCCCGCTGGGCAAAACACTTGGCATTATCGGCGGCACGGGCAGCGGCAAGTCCACGCTCGTCTCGCTTATCCCGCGCCTGTGCGATGCGAGCACCGGCCGCGTGAGCGTGATGGGCGCCGACGTGCGCGCTTGGCCGCTCGATCAGCTGCGCCATGCGGTCGCGACCGTTCCGCAACGCGCATCGCTGGTGAGCGGCACTATCCGCAGCAACCTGACCTGGCGCGACGAGGCGGCAACCGACGAGGAGCTTTGGGCGGCGCTCGATATGGCGCAGGCCAGCGAGTTCGTGCACAAAAAATCTCAGGGTCTGGACGCGCCGGTCGAGGCGGGCGGCAAGAACTTTAGCGGTGGCCAGCGTCAGCGTCTGACTATCGCGCGCGCCTTGGTGGGCTCGCCGCAGATCCTGATCATGGATGACTCAGCCTCGGCGCTCGACTTTAAGACTGACGCGGCGCTTCGCCGTGCCATCCGCGAGCGCAGTGTGCGCGGCGCCGCCGAGGGCGGGCTGCCGCTGACGACGGTGATCGTGAGCCAGCGCGTCTCGACCGTGCGCGACGCCGACATGATCTGCGTACTCGACCACGGCTCGGTCGCGGGCCTGGGCACGCATGACGAGCTGTATACAAGCTGCCAGCTCTACCGAGAGATCTGCCAGTCGCAGCTTCGTCGCGAGGAGCTCGAGGGTCAGCAGGGGAGCACGACGCCCACGTCCGCCCCGGTCGCCTCCGCATCCGTCTGCGCAAAGGAGGGCTGCTAAATGAATCCGTATACTTCTTCCGGTTCGGTCGCCACGATGACGGCCAACGTGTCCGGCAACGATAACCTCAGCGACTTGGGTGACGGCCCGCGTCAGCCCGGCGACCCCGAGCGCTACCCCGTGGGCGCGGTGACTCGCCGTCTGCTGGGCTACGTTCGTCCGCACCGCATTTCGTTTGCGGCGTCGTTTGTGAGCGCCGCCATCTCGGTGATCTTGCAGCTCTATACGCCCATCCTCATCGGCGAGGGTATCGACCTCATCGTTGCCGCCGGGCAGGTGGACTTCGATGCGCTGCTGCCGCTTGTCACCAAGCTCGCGATTGTCGTCGTAGGTGCTGCGGCCTTCCAGTGGCTGCAGGGCTATTGCGTCAACCGTCTGTCCTACGAGACGGTGCGCGACATGCGCGTGGAGGCAAGCGACAAGCTCAGCCGCATGCCGCTCAGCTTTATCGACAGCCATGCCCACGGCGACCTTATGAGCCGCGTGGTTAACGACGTCGATCAGGTGGGCGACGGTCTGCTGCAGGGCTTCACGCAGCTCTTCACCGGTGTTATTACCATCGTGGGCACGCTCGCGTTTATGCTTTCCATCAACCTGACCATGACGCTCGTGGTGGTACTCGTCACGCCGCTTTCCATTTTTGCAGCCGCTGCTATTGCCAAGCTCTCCAACAAAAGCTTTACGGCACAGCAGCGTATTCAAGGGCAGCTCGGTGGTCATATCGAGGAGTACGTAGGCGAGCAAAAGCTTGTCGACGCCTTTGCCTATGGCCCGAACGCCCAGCAGCGCTTCGATGCCCTCAATGCCGAGCTTTACACCGCGGGCGAGCGCGCACAGTTTATGGGCTCGCTTTCCAATCCCGGTACGCGCTTTATCAATAACATCATCTATGCCGTGGTCGCTGTGATCGGCTGCGTGGGCGTGATCACGGGCGTGCCCGCGGCGCTTACGGTGGGCGGCGTGCAGATCTTCCTGTCCTATGCCAACCAGTACACCAAGCCGTTCAACGAGGTTACCAACGTCATCACGCAAATCCAGACCGCGTACGCCTCGGCGCGCCGCGTGTTTGCGTTGCTTGATGCGCGCGAGCAGGAGCCCGACGCGGCGGATGCCGTGGAGCTTGCCGCCCCGCAGGGCGAGGTGACCTTTGAACACGTGGACTTTAGCTATGTGCCCGACCGCAAGCTGCTGCAGGATATCTGCATCGAGGCCAAACCCGGCATGCGCTTTGCCCTGGTCGGCCCCACGGGTTGCGGAAAGACAACGCTTATCAACCTGCTGCTGCGCTTTTACGATATCGATGACGGCCGCATCGCGGTCGATGGCAAGGCTTCGCGCGACTACACGCGCTCGAGCCTGCGCCGTGCCTTTGGCATGGTGTTGCAGGATACGTGGCTGTTCGAGGGCACGGTGGCGGAAAATATCGCCTACGGCTGTCCCGACGCCACGCGCGAGCAGGTTATCGAAGCCGCCAAACGCGCGCACGCGCACAAGTTTATCGTGCAGCTACCAGGCGGCTACGATACGGTAATCGGTGAGGACGGCGGCACGTTTAGCCAGGGCCAAAAGCAGCTGCTGTGCATTGCGCGCGTCATGCTCACCGACCCGGCTATCTTGCTGCTGGACGAGGCGACCTCGAGTATCGACACGCGCACCGAGCTGCAAGTGCAGGCGGCATTCGACGAGCTTATGGCCGGTCGCACGAGCTTTGTCGTAGCGCACCGCCTGTCGACGATTCGCAACGCCGGCTGCATTCTGGTCATGCGCGACGGCGAGATTATCGAGCGCGGCACGCACGACGAGCTGCTGGCGGCAGGCGGCTTCTACGCCGAACTCTACCGCAGCCAATTCGCCCGGTGAGCACGGCCGTGGGGCAAATTAATCAGGTTTGTTTGTCCCATAGAGCGATCTTGTTATATAGCGTTCTACCAGCGCGTGAAACATTTTGACGATACTCCGTGACACAAATTGACGACGTTTTGTGAAACAGTTTTTCGGCCATTCGTGAAACGTTCTGCGGCGGTTTCAATCCGAAGTACATACTGTTCGAAATCTGTCCAAAGATGTCGTCTGCGTCGCCAATCGACAGACGGTGGTTTACATCTGTCACGTTAGTACTAAGATATTCATCTAATAAATTGCATTAGTGGCTTTAGTTTTGGGGGAAACGAGCAACGTGACTATGACATGCTCTTTGGTGGTCAACAGCAAGAGCGGTAATACCAGGATGGTTTCGGGCGCAATCAAGCGTGCCCTGCAGGCTGCAGGCGTCGAGTTTGTCCACGCCGCGGCGTTGAGCGACGATGCGGATGCAAATCAGGTTGCGCTCGAGGCGCAGGGCGCCTGCGCGGCCGACACGGTGCTTGTCGGTTTTTGGTGCGACAAGGGCGCGTGCACGCCTTCGGTCGCGGCGTTGCTCTCCGCCTTGCACGGCAAGCGCGTCTTTCTGTTTGGCACCTGCGGTTTTGGCGCCAGCGAGGAGTACTTTAGGCAGATTATCGATCGCGTGAGCTCAAATCTGGCCGAGGATGCCGAGCTTGTAGGCTGGGCTATGTGCCAGGGCAAGATGGGTCCCGCTGTAAAGCAGCGCTACGAGGCGATGCTTGAGCAAGAACCCGAAAACGCGCGCTATAAGATGCTGCTCGACAACTGGGTTGCCGCGAAGGACCATCCCACCAAGGAGGACCTGGACAACATGGCCGCAGCCGCCAAGAAGGCCGTGCTGGGCGAGTAGCTTCGCCGCTCGCGGTCCTTCGCGCAAAACAATACAAATGTGAAAGCCTCGAAATCCTCGAGGCTTTTTTCTTGACACTCGCGGGCGCAACCGTGGCAAGCATTTGGGGTGACATTTTCCATCACCCCGATGACAAGGCCGTTCTGGACGACGCACTCGCATGCGTTCGCTGGATGTATTTAGGGCGGGACGCGGTTTCTACGATTCGCATGACAGGCCATGCATCTGCAATGAGGCGAGCGCAGTTTCTCTTCAGCCCACT
>USDE01000119.1 GCA_900553345.1 uncultured Collinsella sp. | reverse complement strand
ATCGAGGACCTCAACTCCACCAACGGCACGCTCGTCAACAACCGCCGCATCACGCGCTGCCCGCTGCGCAACGGCGACCTGCTGACGTTTGGCCTGAGCACGTTCGAATTTAGGGGATAGTCGCTTATGAACATCGATATCGTCCTGTTTGCAGGCCGCATTGTCCTGGTCGTCCTGCTCTACATCTTCCTGTTTGCCGTTATGAAGACCGGCGTGGGGCTCGTCCGCGGCCAGCGCCGTGACTCGGCCATCTGGACGATCGATGTGGACAAGGGCCCGCGCGGCATCCGCGGCATCCACGTGGATATGCTCGGCCCCGTCATCGTCGGCCGTTCGCCGTCATCAGACATCTGCATCAACGAACCGTTTGTCTCGGCCTCGCATGCGCGCTTTTCGCTGCAGGGCCCGGCACTTATTATCGAGGACCTCAACTCGCTTAACGGCACGCTCGTCAACGGCCGCCAGCTGGTGGAGCCCGCAACGCTGCGCGAGGGCGACGAAGTCCAGATTGGCGACGTGGTCATGAAGGTGAACCGTCGATGATCGACGAGGAGAACAAGTCCGCAACCATGCCAGAGACGTCGGCTGCCCCCGCAGCCGCGCCGGCTCATGCCGCCCCGGCGGGCCCTGCGCCCGTGGAGCCCGAGGACACTGTGTTCTCCCTGCCTCTTTCGCATGTGACGCAAGAATATCCGACACTGACCGACGACGAGGATGTCGAGGACAACGCTGACGGCGGCACCGCCCCCATCGGCGTGCACGCCGCTGCCGAGCAGCCCGCGGTCCCGCAAGACACGCCCGCACCGGCTCACTTTGCCGAACCCGTCGCCACGGCGATTACCGAGAGCTCCGCGGTGTTTGCGGCTCCCGAGCCCGCGGCACCGGTGCCCGCCGCAGCGCCCGAGCCCGCATCTGCACCGGAGTCCGCGGCGGCGCCCTCCCCCGCGGACGCATCGGCGCCCGAAGCCATGCAGTCTGTAACCGAAGACGTACCCGCAGCAACGACGGAGGATGTCTCCCAATCCCACGGCACGCCCGCGCCCGCGCACTTCGCGACGCCCGAGTCTGCAGCCGTCGCCCCGCAAGACGACGAGCCTGTCGACCGTACAACCGAAGAGCCCGCCACGCCCAACGTCAACGACCCGAGCAACGATGCCGACACCGTCTCGCCCGGCGATACGGCCGAGATTGACGTTGCCGCCGTGGAGGCCAAGCTTAAGGACCCCGGCTCGACCATGAGTTTTGAGCCGCTGACCGACGAGCGCGTCGAGACTGACTCGACCTACGACGCCGGCACGACCACGCAGCTCATGTGGGGCGCCCGCTCCGATGTTGGCTGTGTGCGCCCGCATAACGAAGACTCCTATCTGGTGCAATCGCCGCTCTTTTGCGTATGCGACGGCATGGGCGGCCACGCCGCCGGTGAGGTAGCCTCCTCCATCGCCGTCGAGACCATTGCCAAGACAGCGCCGCAGGCAGCCGACGCCGCACGACTGGCGGCCGCCGTCGAAGCTGCAAACGCCGCGGTCATCGAGGCTGCGCTCAACGGGCTTGGCAAGCCCGGCATGGGCTGCACGGCAACCTGCGCCTATATCGAAAACGACATGCTCGCTATCGCCCACGTGGGCGACTCGCGCGCCTATCTGCTCCACGAGGGCACGCTCATCCGCGTGACCCGCGACCACTCCTATGTGGAGGAGCTCGTGGACGCCGGCGAGATTACGGCAGACGAGGCTCGCGTCCACCCCAACCGCTCGGTCATCACCCGCGCGCTGGGCTCGGATCCCGCAATGTATGCCGACCACTTTACCCTGCATATCGAGGAAGGCGACCGCCTGATCCTGTGCTCGGACGGTCTTTCGAGCATGATTCCCGATAGCGATATCGAAAACATCGCCACGCAGTCCTCGACCGCGCAGATTTGCGTCGACAACCTTGTTGACGCGGCACTGGTCGCCGGCGGGCATGACAACGTCACCGTGCTTGTCGTTGACCTGGTCGACGATGGCGTCATGCGCGAGGCAAAGCGCGTCCGCCGCCGCAACATCACCATTGCCACCGTACTGGGCATCGCTTTTGTGCTGGCGGCATCCATCTGGGCCTACGCAGGCATCACCGGCTCGTACTACCTGGGCACCTACAAGGACACCGTCGCGGTCTACCGGGGCATTCCCGGCAAGCCGCTCGGCCTTAAGCTGCACTGGCTCGACAGCACGACCACCATCAAACTGTCCGACCTGCCCGAAGACACACAAAATCGCCTTAAGGCAGGTATTCAGCAGACGAGCATCGACGACGCACAGGACACCATCTCCAAGTACCGCCATCAGATCGACGAGGAGCAGACCCGTCAGGTGATCGACGCGCAAACGATCCGCAATAACACCGACCAGGGTTCGACCTCCGAATCGGATTCCGAGAATACCGCCGAACAGTCCGCCGAGGCCGAAGCCTCCGATAAGAATTAGAAAGGGAGTGCCGCTTATGAGTCGCCGTAATACCGAACTGCTCTTACTCATCGCCTCGGCGTTCCCCGTCATCCTGCTGTATGCGATGTACGTGCTCACCGCAGGCGCCGCCATCTCGTTTGAGACACTTGCCGTTCCGATCGGTCTCTTTGCCGCCTTCGCCGCGGCGCATATCGCCGTGCGCATTCTGGCACCCGGCGCCGACCCGGCCATCCTGCCCGTCGTCTTTGTTCTTTCGGGCATTGGCATCACGTTTGTGACGCGCTTGGCGCCCACGCTCGCCATCTCGCAGCTCGTCATCCTGTTTATCTCGGTGGCGTTGATGGTAGGTACGCTTGCGCTGGTCAAAAACCTCGACGTAGTCATGCGCTACAAGTACACCTTTGGCATCATCGGCATCATCTTGCTGATGCTGCCCATCTTTATCGGCACCACGATCTCGGGCTCTAAACTGTGGATTCGCATCGCCGGCTTTACCATTCAGCCCGGCGAGTTCGCCAAGGTCTTTATCGTGCTGTTCCTAGCCGGTTACCTGGCCGAGAACCGCGAACTGCTCTCTATCTCCAACCGCAAGATCTTGGGTCTTAAGATTCCGCGTCTGCGCCTGCTGCTGCCGCTGTTCGCAGTCTGGGGCGTATGCCTGCTCGTCGTTGTCTTCGAACGTGACCTGGGCTCGGCCTTGCTGTTCTACACCATCTTCTTGCTGATGCTCTACGTTGCCACGGGTCGCTTCTCGTATGTCATCATCGGCCTTGTGCTCTTGGCCGTGGGGGCCGTGGGCGCTTACAAGTTCCTGTCGCACGTCCAGGTTCGTTTCCAGATCTGGGCCGATCCCTTTAAGGATGCACAGGGCCAGGGCTACCAGATTGTCCAGTCCCTCTTCTCGCTGGCCGACGGCGGCCTTGTTGGCGTCGGCATTGGCAACGGCATGGCCAACAACATCCCCGTCGTCGAGTCCGACTTTATCTTCTCGGCTATCGGCGAGGAGATGGGCCTTTTGGGCGGTGGCGCCGTTCTTATCCTGTTTATGCTCTTTGCCGTACGTGGCCTGACCACGGCAGCCCGTGCCAAGTCCGACCTTGCCGCCTTTAGCGCCACCGGTCTTACGGCCGCTATCAGCTTCCAGGCGTTCTTGATCGTTGGCGGCGTTACCCGCCTGATCCCGCTGACCGGCGTCACCCTGCCCTTTATGAGCCAGGGTGGCTCCTCGCTGCTGGCAAGCTTTATCATCGTCGCGCTTTTGCTGCGCGCCGGTGACGAGGCAACCGGTCGCGAGGCCGAGCTCACCGGCACCGGCACCATGGCCGCCATCACCGACGACCAGGTCGCCTCGGCGTCCTCCCCGGCCGGCACGCGCTTCGCCACTTCGTCTTCGCACAACCGCGGCAGCCACTCCGCCGGCTCGCGCATGCGTCGTCGCCTGCTCGACACGCCCGAATCCGGTGTGCTCGGCCGCGTGGCGCTCGCCAATCGACTGACCCGCGCCGTGCTCGCCTTTACGGCACTATTCGCCATCCTTATCGGCAACCTCACCTATGTCCAGGTCATCAAGGCCAAGGACTATCAGGACATGCCGACCAACAACCACACCATCGCCCGCTCCAAGTACATCCAGCGCGGCTCCATCATCACGTCCGACGGCGTGACGCTGGCCGAGTCGCTGCAACAGGAAGACGGCACCTACGCCCGCTCCTACCCCAACGGAAACATGGCCGCTCACGTGGTGGGCTATGTAAGCCAGCAGTACGGCACCGCTGGTGTCGAGAGCGTCATGAACGAAACGCTCACCGGCTCCAAGGATTACTCCAGCTGGGACAACGCCCTCGCGTCGCTCGCGGGCCAAAACCAACCGGGCAACACCGCCAAGCTCACCATCGACTCGCGCATCCAGACGGCTGCCGAGCAGGCACTCAAGGGCTTTAAGGGTGCCGTGGTGGTTATGGATCCGCGCACCGGCGCGGTCCTCGCATGCGCAAGCTCGCCCACCTATGACAACACCAACATCGATGCCCTGATGCAGTCGGGCGGTGGCGAGGACGGCTCCATGTACGACCGCGCCATGGACGCTCTCTATACCCCGGGCTCGACCTTTAAGGTCGTCACACTCTCCGCGGCGCTCGAAACCGGCACCGCCAGCCTTACCAGCACGTACCAGGCGCCCGGCTCCATGGATATCGGCAACGCGCCGGTCACCAATGACGCCAACGAGAGCTACGGTACCATCAGCCTGCAACAGGCCTTTGCCGTGTCATCCAACGTCGTCTTTGGCCAGGTGGCCAACGAGATCGGCGCCAGCTCGCTCGTCCAGTTTGCCAACGCCTTTGGTTACGGCCAAAAGCTCGGTCAGGACCTGACCACCGCGGCCTCCATCATGGCCGACCCCTCGCTCATGACCGAGTGGGAGACCGCCTGGGCAGGCGCCGGCCAGCCTGTCGGCATGGACCACACGCCAGGTCCGCAGACCACCGTCATGCAAAACTGCGTGATAGCAGCGGCCATCGCCAACAGCGGCGTGGTCATGGACCCGTTCTTCGTGGCCCAGGTGCTCGCCCCCGACGGAACCGTGGTCAAGACCACGCAATCCCGCTCGCTCGGCCAGGCCGTCAGCGCCACCACGGCCGATCAGGTCAAGCAGGCCATGCTCGCGGTTGTCCAGTCCGGCACCGGCACCGATGCCCAGATTCCGGGCGTC
>USDE01000118.1 GCA_900553345.1 uncultured Collinsella sp. | reverse complement strand
GGATGGCCTTGAGCTCATCCCAGTCGCCAAAGACGGTCTTGCCACGACGGCCGCCGTAGACGTGCGCATCGCCCCACTGGACCTTCATGCCCGGCTTTTCGCGCACGTACAGTTTGACGGGCGTTTTCTTGGGCGCGGTGGCGATGTAGTTGATAATCTCCTGTGCATCCATCTCGGCTGCATTACTCATATGCTGTTTCTCCTTTGCGTGGGTACGGTAGATAACTGGTTAGGCGAACATGACCTGGTCGAAGGTGTAGAAGTCAGGGTCGCGGACGACGAGCTTTTGAGCGGCTGCCAGGGCGCCGTTGGCAAAGATCTGACGGCTCGTGGCGCGATGCGTGAGCGTGACCTCCTCGTCCTGGCCAAAGAAACTCACCTCGTGCACGCCGGCGACGGTGCCGCCGCGCAGCGAGTGCATGCCGATTTCCTTGGGATCGCGAGTGCCGCACATGCCCTCGCGACCGTAGACAGGATGATAGCCAGCCTCGGGCTCGGCCTCGACTACGGCGTCGAGTAACAGCTTGGCGGTGCCGCTGGGAGCGTCGACCTTTTGGTTGTGGTGCGTCTCGACAATCTCGCAGTCAAAGCCGGGCAGTTCACGCGTGGCCTGGGCCACTAGGTGACGCAGGGCGGCGATGCCGATAGAGTAGTTGCCCGAGTGCATGACGCGGGCATTCTGGCCCAGCTCGCGCAGGCGGTCCATCTGCTCGGGGGTGTAGCCTGTGGTGCCCGAGACCAACGCCGCGCCCGTGCGCTCGACATAGGCGACAACGGCATCGAAGGTCACGATGTTCGAGAAGTCGATGATTACATCGGCTGTCGGTGCGCTCTCGAGCTCGGACAAGTCGAAGCCGATCTGGGCGACGATGTCAAAAACGGGCTCTCCAGCGGCGTTGACAATGCCCTCGGCGGTAGTGCGGATCAGCGAGCCCATGCGGCCCGTTCCCATAATGACGGTCTTAATCAAGCAGACCAGCTCCCTTCAGAGCATCGGTAAGTGCAGCGCGCGTGTCGTCTGCCATGGGGCATAGCGGCATGCGGTAGTTGGCTTTGATCATACCCATCTGAGCGAGCGCTTCCTTGACGGGGATGGGGTTGACCTCACTAAAGAGGGCGTTGATGAGCGGCTGGCCGGCAATCTGGATATCGCGGGCGCGCTCCACGTCGCCGTCCAGATAGGCGCGACACATGTCATGCACGAGCTGCGGCTGAACATCGGCCCACACACTGATGGTGCCCGAGGCGCCCAGGCTCATGAGCGGTACGGTGAGGGCGTCCTCGCCCGAGTACATGCGGAAGTCATCGGACAGCAGGTGGGCGATCTTGGCCGCGTAGGCGACGTTGCCCGAGGCTTCCTTAATGCCCATGATGTTGGGGTGCGCGGCCAAGCGCTCTACGTTGCGCTCGCTGATGCCGCAGCCGCAGCGGCCGGGGATGTTGTACAGGATGCAGGGGATGTCCACGGCGTCGGCCACGGTCTTAAAGTGCTGGTAGATGCCCTCCTCGTTGGACTTGTTGTAGTAGGGGGTAATGAGCAGCAGGCCGTCGGCGCCCAGGCCTTGGTAGGTGAGCGACTTGGTGAGCATGGTCTGCGTGGAGTTAGAGCCCGAGCCGGCGATGACGGGGACGCGGCCTGCAACCTGCTTGACCACGGCGGCGACGACGGAGTTGTCCTCGTCATCGGTCATCGTGGCGCTCTCGCCGGTGGTGCCCAGGGTGAGGATGGCGTCGGTGCCATTCTGCAGGTGGAAATCGATAAGGCGCTCAAGCGCATCAAAGTCGACGCTGCCGTCCTTCTTAAACGGGGTGACGAGGGCGACGATCGAGCCCTCGAGGTTGCGGACATCCATATTCTTCTCCTTCGCTTCTGCGATCTGGATGCGTTTGTTCCATTGGGCGGCGACGGCTAGGCGCTCGTCCTGAGCGCGACGGCGGGCGCTTTCGGCGCGCGACTTGGCCAGCAACTCGCGGCCGCACGGCAGCACGTCGAGCGTGGCAAAGTAGTCGCCCGGGCGCTCGGCGCGACGAATGAGATCTGCCGAGCCGTCGGGGCGCAGCAATACCTCGGCGGAGCGCAGGCGTCCGTTGTAGTTGTAGCCCATGGAGTAGCCATGCGCGCCGGTATCGTGGATCACGAGCACATCACCCATGTCGATCTGCGGCAGCTCGCGGTCGATAGCGAACTTATCGTTGTTCTCGCACAAGTTGCCCGTGATGTCATACGTGTTCGCGACCGGTGCTGCGGTCTTGTCAGGGCCACCCGGCTGTCCCATCACCGTAATGTGGTGGTAGGCGCCATACATGGCGGGGCGGATCAGATCGACGGCGCTTGCGTCGACACCGATATAGTCCTTGTAGATCTGCTTTTCGTGGATGGCCTTGGTGACCAGGCAGCCGTAGGGCCCCATCATAAAGCGGCCCATCTCGGTGCAGATGGCCACATCGCCCATACCGGCGGGAACCAGGATTTCGTCGTAGGCCGCGTGCACCCACTCGCCGATGGCGTGAATGTCGTTGGCCTGCTGCTCGGGCAGATAGGGGATGCCGACGCCGCCGGACAGATTGATGAAGGCGACATGTGCACCGGTCTCGCGCTCCAGGCGCACGGCAAGCTCAAAGAGGATGCGCGCGAGCTTGGGGTAGTAGTCGTTGGTGACGGTGTTGCTGGCAAGGAAGGCATGGATGCCAAAATTCTCGGCGCCCTTGGCTTTGAGTATGCGGAAGGCCTCGAAGAGTTGCTCGGTGGTCATGCCGTATTTGGAGTCGCCGGGGTTATCCATGATGCCGTTGGAGAGCTGGAACAGGCCGCCCGGATTAAAGCGGCAACTGACCTTCTTGGGGATGGGCCCCGCAACGCGCTCAAAGAACTCGATGTGGCTGATGTCGTCAAAGTTGACGATGGCGCCCAGTTTGTCGGCGAGCTCAAAGTCCGCTGCCGGCGTGTCGTTGGACGAGAACATGATGTCGTGTCCCGTGATGCCCAGCGAGTGGGCGATCATGAGCTCGGTGTAGCTTGAACAATCGCAGCCGCAGCCGTATTCGTTAAGAATGGAGATGAGCGCCGGGTTGGGATTGGCCTTGACGGCAAAGTATTCCTTAAAGCCCGGGTTCCATGCAAAGGCATCGCGCACCTCTTGCATGTTGCGGCGGATGCCCGCCTCGTCATATAGATGAAACGGCGTGGGGAACTGCTCGACGATATGTTCGAGCGTCTCCTTGTCCACAAACGGCTGCTTGGCCGCATATGCCTCGTTGGGGGTCAATGCCATGTCCCGTAAACCTCGCTATCCAGACGGCGCCATCTGCGCATCGAATCCGCATAGCGTGGACCCAATGTCCGGATAGCGCTCCCGCATTGCTGCAGACAGTCCTGTGGGTGTTTCCCGCAGGCCCACCAGGTTGTTCGTGCCCGAAAAGCCCAGTTCGGCGGGTTTCGCCTCCCCACGGGGTCAAAGCCTGCCGGCTCGCCCGCGGTTCTTCGTGCCCGCGCCTCTATCAAGTGGTAACGACCCTACCACGTTGCACTTTACCAAACAAGAGTATTCGTATATAACGTTTAAAAAATGCAGCAATATGCTGGAAACATGTGTGCCACAATCCTGTATCACAATAAGTTGCAACAGATATGCCTCACGAAGGGATCCTCTATGACCGAGCTCCAAGAACTCCGTCGCTATCGCCGCGATCTCCATCGCATTCCGGAGCTCGATTTCGATCTTCCGCAAACCATCGCTTATATCGAGGGCGTACTGGCACCGCTCGCTTGCGAGGTGACCCATCCGTGCCCCAGCTGCGTCTGCGCTTTCTTCGATGCTGGCGTTGGCGCCGCACATGCCACGGCGATTCGGGCCGACATGGACGCGCTGCCCATTGCCGAGGCAACAGGGGCAGCGTTCGCCTCGACCCATCCCGGCAAGATGCACGCTTGCGGACATGACGGACACATGGCTATGGCACTTGCCGCCGCGACGCATGTCGACCGTACGATTCGCGAGCGGCCGGGCGCCATGAGGCGCAACGTGCTTTTTGTGTTCCAGCCGGCCGAGGAAACGACCGGTGGTGCCAAGACGGTATGCGAGAGCGGTGTGTTCGAGCGCTACGGGGTCGACCGCATTTTTGGCTTCCATGTGTGGCCCGATCTGCCTGCCGGCATGTTGACGAGTTGTTCCGGTCCGCTGCTAGCGCGTTCGAGCGAGACGCATATCCATATTCACGGTACGAGTATTCATATCGCTAAGACCTATGGTGTACCGGTCGAGGAGTCGCACGATGCGGCACTGGCGGCAGCAAAGTTTTTGGTTGCCGAGCGCGAGCTGATGGACGAGCTGGGTACCGACGAGCCCTGTATCGGCAAGTTTGGTCTGCTGCAGGCCGGTACGGTTTGCAATGCGGTGGCGGGGGAGGCCCATGTTGCCGGCAGTCTGCGTGTGTTTACGGACGACATGTTCGACCGTGCGCGTGAGTGCGTGCGCCGCGTGCTTGATGAGGCATGCGCTACAACGGGCTGCACGTACGATCTTGACTTTGCCGAGGGCTATCCGCCGGTCGACAACGACCCCGAGTTGTTTGTCAATGTCGCGCCCGCCTTGCCCGAGCTACAGCTCGTAGATGAGCCTTTGCTGATTGCCGAGGACTTCGCCTTCTATCAGCGCCATCTGCCGGGCGTGTTCTTCCTGCTGGGCACGGGCGTGCCGGAGGCGCAAGAAAACCCGATTGACGCTGATGGCTGCCCAGCCTATGCGATGAGCGCTCTTCACACTGATACCATGCTCTTTGATGAGGAAATTTTGCTCAAGGGCCTCGATGTCTACAAACGATTGCTTTTGCTTTGTTAGTCGACGGGGACGCATCTTCTCGAAAATACGAACAGATGTACGCTATAATAGAGATGTAGCTCTATAGAAACGTTTGACGTTATTAACGTAAGGCGATACTATGATTGCATCATATAAAGATGAAGACACTGAACGCTTTGCAATGGGTGTGCGGATTAGGAAGTTCATTCCTTTTGAGCGGGTCGCCTTGAGGAAGATTCGCCAACTGCAGATCTGCGCTTCGCTTGATGATCTTCGCGTTCCGCCAGGCAATCGTCTTGAAGCGTTGAAGGGCGATCGCGCCGGTCAATATAGTATCCGTGTCAATGAGCGCTATCGGGTCTGTTTTGAGTGGAGACAGGGGATGGCTTG
>USDE01000117.1 GCA_900553345.1 uncultured Collinsella sp. | reverse complement strand
TGCTGATGGGGAAGGTGTTCGTACTTCTCTGTTTGTGAGTGGGTGCCGTCGTGGGTGCAAGAATTGCTTTAACTCCGTCGCGTGGGACTTTGCCGCGGGTGAACCGTTCGACCGTGCCGTCGAGGACAAGATTATCGACAGTCTTGACCATCCCTTTATTGATGGCCTGACGATTCTGGGTGGCGAGCCCATGGAACCCGAGAATCAGGCGGGTCTCGTTGACTTTATCGAACGCGTGCGTGCGGCCTATCCTGTGGAGTCGGGGAAGACCATTTGGTGCTTTACCGGCGACGTGCTCGAGGAACTTATGCCGGGCGGCCGTCATCATACCGAGGTGACGGACCGTATCCTTGCCTGCCTCGATATGTTGGTGGACGGCCCGTTCGTTCAAGACCTGTACGATATCTCCTTGCGTTTTAGGGGTTCGAGTAATCAGCGGGTGATCGACATGAACGCCACGCGCACTCGTGCCGCGCGCGAGGGCGTTTCGCTTTGCGACGCTGTGGAGCTTTGGCGAGACGATCCGGTCTATTCGACCCATACTATGTAGCTTGTGGCCGATGCCGGAGGGCGTGGTACCATAGCGCGAACGCAAAATCGGAAGAGTGAGGCCTAGATGGTCGATCAGGAAAAAGTTGAGACCGCCATAAAGCTGTTGCTTGAGGGCATAGGCGAGGACCCAACTCGTGAGGGCCTGCTGGAGACGCCGGCACGCGTCGCCCGCATGTATGGCGAGATTGCCGGCGGCATGGACCAGAGCGCTGAGGAGCACCTGTCCAAAACTTTTGCCGTCGCTTCGAACGATTTAGTTATCGAGCGCGACATCACGTTTTACTCGCTGTGCGAGCACCATCTGCTGCCGTTTTATGGCAAGGCTGCGATCGGCTATATCCCTAACGGCCGCGTGGCGGGTCTGTCTAAGCTTGCTCGCACGGTTGAGGTCTATGCCCGTCGTCTGCAGCTGCAGGAGCAGCTGTGTACACAGGTTGCCGATGCCCTCATGGAATATCTTGCCCCCCAAGGGGCAATCGTGCTGATGGAAGCCGAGCATATGTGCATGACCATGCGCGGCGTGCAAAAGCCCGGTACCAAGACCGTAACGCTTGCTCGTCGCGGTGTCTTTGAGACCGATCCGTCGCTCGAGGAGCGATTCTTTAGGATGCTGGGCCGCTAACCATGAGAGTCGTCAACGACTTTGCATCGAAGACCGATGAAGGAACGTCGCGTCGCGGCTTTATGGCTTCGGGCCTGACTCCCTTTGGTGCCATGCCTTGCATTGATTACATCTGTGCCAACGGACTGTTCCGGCGGCATCTGGGAAACATTGCGCAGTTGGAATCGGGGCGCATCTTTTGCCGCCACGGTATCGACCATCTGCTGGATGTCGCCCGTATTATGTGGATCAAGAATCTCGAGGAAGAGCTCAAATTTGACCGCGAGGTCATCTATGCCACGGCACTTCTTCACGATATCGGCAAAGATGAACAGTATGAATCGGGTATATCCCATGATGTTGCAAGCGAACGCGTCGCCGATGCGATTCTCGGCGGCATGCCCGAAGACGTGGCGTTTGAGCCGGCAGATGCCGCAGCCATTAAGACGGCCATTCTGGGCCATCGAAAGCTGCGCGTGAACAGCCAGCCGCTTGAGCGTCTGCTCTATGCAGCCGACAAAGCGTCGCGCGCCTGCTTTGCATGCCCTGCGCGCAATGCCTGCAACTGGAGCGATGATAAAAAGAACCTGTCGATTCGCGTGTAGTCGGTATGCGCGGTCGGGGTTCTGAACGAAGGAGACGATCGCGATGACTAACAAAAAGCTGCCCGAGAATGCAACCAAGACCGAGGGTGCCGAGCTTGCCCGTCGTGGCAGGGGCGAGATTTCCGCCGCAACGGCGGTGCCCCATGTGAGCTATGACGACCTGCGCCATGCCGACCGCATTACTATCGATGGTCTCGAGGTCTTTGCCAACCACGGCGTGTATCCCGAGGAAAACGCCCTGGGGCAGAAGTTTGTCGTGTCCTTGGTGCTCTATGCCGACCTGCGCGCGGCGGGGGAGCACGATAACCTGGATGCCTCTATTGATTACGGCTCGGTGTGCCACGATGTCGATGGCTATCTGCGCGAGCATACGTTTAAGCTCATCGAGGCTGCAGCCGAGGGTGTGGCCCAGATGCTGCTACGTCGTTATCCCTTGCTGCTTGGCGTGCGTGTTAAGCTCGATAAGCCTTGGGCGCCCGTCGGTCTTCCCCTGGCAAGCTGTGGCGTCGAGATCGAGCGCGTGCGCTAGCTGACGCTAAAGCTCGTTGGCGGGCGGTTTTTTGAGTCGCTGCGACAGAGCTCTATTGTTGGGGCAGTACGTGTCGAACAGGGCGTGGAACCGCTGATTGTGGCTTGGCTCGAGCAAGTGGACGAGCTCGTGGGCGACAACCATGTCGAGGCATTCGACGGGGTAGGCGGCAAGTTCTCGTGCGATGCGAATGGCGCCGGTTTTGGGCGTGCACGAGCCCCAGCGCGTTTTCATGCTGCGTACGGAAACGCGGGAAACGGCGACACCCATTGCGATTTCGTATGCGTGCACAATATCGCGTAGCGCCGATGTGACCTCGGACGTATAGAGCTGGTCGATATGGACTTGGAGCTCGTCGGACGTTAGGCCGTCGAGGATTGCGCGCCGCTTGGCCTGTGGGCCTTCGTTCGATTCGTCGGTACCCATAAAACTTGCGAAGGTGACCTGTTTGGGTCGCGGTGCGGGTGATGCAAAGTTGTGATCGAGTGCGTCCTGTACCGTGATGGGCTTGCCCCAAAGCGCAATGATCGAGAGGGGACTGAGCGGTTCTCGCGCCGTCGCCTGACGTTGCTCGCGCTGGGCAAGTCGGCTGATAATCCAGCCGTTGTTGCGCTTTACAAACGCTTCGATATGCTCGCGGCTGGCGTCGAGCGGTGCGCTGGCGTGGACCTCACCGCTCGATGTGACGCGCAGGTTGAAGTTCTTGACGCGCTTTTTGGTAACGACGACGGGGATGGGCGTCCCATCCGGTCGGGGTAGGAAAATCGTAAATTGCTGCGTCAAAAGTTATCCTTTGGATTGGGGACGGGCCGGCATGTCGATCGCTCGGCATACCGGCCCGCTCAAGGGATGTGAAATTAATAACGCTCGAAGAAGGCAAGGGCGTTGTCGCTGCAGAGCTTTTGCATCACGGTCTTGCCAAAGTGCTTGGAAAGCATGTTCTGGAACTCGGGCATCTTGCTGGCATCGGAGAGGAAGTCGGGTACCTTGGCGCCGTCCCAGTCGCCGCCGAGCGCGATGACATCTTCGCCGCCCAGGTCGAGCCAGTGTTCGATATGGGCTGCCAGCTGGTCGAAGGTGACATCTGCGGCGGTCTCGTCGGTTGCTTCGTTGGAGAGGAACTCGCTGCAGTAGTTGAGGCCGACGATGCCGCCCATGTCGCGAATGGTACGGAACTGGTCGTCGGTGAGGTTGCGCTTGACGCCGCAAACCGCACGGGAGTTGGAGTGGCTGGCGACGAAGGGGCGCGTGGCGTGGGCGACAACCTCGTCAAAGCACTCATCGTTGAGGTGGGAGACGTCGAGTATCATGCCGGCGTGTTCCATCTGCGTAAGCGCCTCGATGCCGGCGGCGGTGAGGCCGGCGTGGGTGTCGTGGCCGCTCGCGAGCGGTCCCTGCGCGTTCCAGCTGAGCGATGACATGAGTACGCCCAGGCTCTTGAGCGCCTCGATCAGCGCGGGGTCCTCGGCAAAGAACGTGGCGTTTTCGATGGTGTGGATGCAGGCGATCTTGCCGTCTTTGAGCGCGGGGCGAATGTCTGCGGCTCTGCGCACGTTGACCATGCGGTCGTGATTGAGCATGGCCTGGCCACTCATATGCGCCATGATCTGCGCCTGGAAGCGCGCTGCGTGGGCGGCGGGAATCTCGTCGGGGACAAACGTGGCGAAGCACTGTGCCCACGGCGTGTTGCCGATCTTTGCGAGCGAGATGGCGCAGGCGTTGCCCTCGATGAGGTCGAAATCCTGCGGATGCGTTTCGTCGCCGGGGAAATAGCCGTCGGTGCCGGCGGTAAAGCGCAGGTCGAGATCGAGCGTGGCCCAGCCGATGCGGTCGGCGGTGTCGCAGTGTAGGTCAAATACGGGATATGCCATGGTTCCTCCGGTTGCAGCGTTTCTTTGCAAACTGTCTTTGAATTGTATGACTAGGGTATAGTTAGCGCCATATGTTCACGGCGGCCCGCGTTGTGCGCCGCCCTTATCACGGAGGTTACCATGTCCAACCAGGGCAAGAAGGTCAAGACCCATTATCGCGGCACGCTCGACGACGGCACGCAGTTCGATAGCTCCTACGATCGCGGCGAGCCGCTGGAGTTCACCTGCGGCGCCGGCCAGATGATCAAGGGCTTCGACGCCGCTGTTGTCGACATGCAGGTGGGCGAGAAGAAGACCGTGCACATTCCTGCTGTCGATGCCTACGGCGAGCGCAACCCCGAGATGGTTATCACCTTCCCGGCCGAGCAGGTTCCCAATATCGAGCAGATCGAGAAGGGCATGAAGCTCTTCCTGTCCACGCCGAGCGGCATGCCCGTCCCCGCCGTGGTCATCGATGTGACGGCCGAGGCCGTGACGCTCGACGCCAACCACGAGCTCGCCGGCAAGGACCTCAACTTTGATATCGAGCTCGTCGAGGTCGAGGACTAGTTGATGTCCGTGGACCTGGTAGCTACGGAGCGCTTGGGAAATCTCAACGACCCGTCCTATGAACTCCTGCTTCGTCGGGAGCTGGGTGGCGTCTTTGAGGTTGACGAGCTGCTACTCGATTGGGACCAGGCTGATGCGCGCCTGTTTGTGGGCGTGACGGAGCTGGGGCGCACGGTGAATGCCCGGCTGGATGCCACTGATGGCGAGCGTCTTGCCGACGGTGACGTGCTTGCTATTGACCGCACGGGCGCGGTGCCCGTAGCGGTTGTCGTGCGCCTGCGCAGCGCCGAGGTCTATTTGGTCGAAGTCGACCGCATGGATCCTATTGTGCTCGCACATGCGTGCTGGGAGATCGGCAACATGCATGCGCCGCTCTTCCGGGGTGACTCGGACGAGCATACCGTGCGCATGTATACGCCGGTGCAACCGGTTTTGGGTCGTATGCTCCGGGGCATTGGGGGCGTTCGGCTCTCGGTGGTCGCACGCGAGCTCGATGCCAGTCGACGCTTTGCATCGAGCGCGGCGGATGTTG
>USDE01000116.1 GCA_900553345.1 uncultured Collinsella sp. | reverse complement strand
TGTGCCGCCTTGGCCGCTCGGGGAATCGTCTGCTCGTAGATGGGGAAGAGCGTGCCCATGTTGAGATAGATGGCGCCGCCGCCGGCAACGAGTGCCTCGCCTTCGTCGGGCAGATAGACCATGGCGGCCGATCCGCCCACGGCGAGCTGTGCGTTGGCGACAAAGTCGATCGTCACCGTGTTGGTGATGGAGCCGGCCATCGGATTGGTGGCGCGAATCTCCTCCACGGCCTTGACCATATGCTGCTTAAGCTGTTCCGAATCAATCACTGCACATGCCTCCTTGGCATAGAAAAGGGGCGCTGTGCATAGACAGCGCCCCTGTAAAGGCGGCATGCTTCCTACGCCAGCATTAACTGACAGGTTCAAAGGATTGGGCCCCATGCCCTCTCAGCCTTGTGGTTTGCACCGCCGGCACTCCCGCATCGAATCTGTTGTTCCCTATACTAGCGCACCTGCCAAAAAGGGACAGGTTTATTTTGGCAGGTCGTTACAATAGGTAGGACCGATACGAATGGGGGCCTTATGATTAAACTTGTGCTGACCGATATGGACGATACGCTGATTCCGGCTGGGCATGACGGCGCCAGCGACTACGCCATCGAGGGCATTCATGCCATGCAGGCGGCGGGTCTGCACTTTGGACCGGTTTCGGGCCGCCAGCCGTCCGCGATGGGCTGGATGTTCCGCAATTGCGCCGAGTGCTTCTCGACCGGCGCGTTCTGCAACGGCCAGGTAATGTTTGTCGACGGTCAGGCGGTCGCTTCGCGCGCGACCGACAATGCCGCCCTTATGCGCTTGGCTGACTATTTGGAACAGGAGACCGATGATACGTACCTGAAGGTCTACAGCCTGGGTGATGACTTTTGGGGTAACGATGCCTATTGCGTGACGAGCGACCCCGAGCGCGTGCGCCGCGCCATGGAGTCGGGCGGTAATACGTGGCTCAAAGGCGAAGAGGCCCCGTGCCGTCCTGTTGTCGATGATGCCCCGGTGTTTAAGGCGAATATTTGGAGTGCCCGCTCGCGCGAAGAGCTCGTGGAGCTACGCGAGCGCGTTGCCGCCGAGGTGCCGGAGCTCTCGCTTGTGTTTCCAAACAATCGTGTGCGCCTGTTCGATATTCTCCCGGCCGGTTGGGACAAGGGCTGCGCCGCCCTGGAGCTGGCGCGTGCCCTGGGTCTGACGCCCGACGAGGTGGCCGTGTTCGGTGATTCCGATAACGATCTGCCCATGATCGATGCCGTTCCCAACTCCGTTGCAGTCGCCAATGCCAACGAGGCTGTTACGGCTGCCGCGCGCTGGCATATCGGCGCTGCGGCAGACGATGCGGTTGCCGGGGCTCTGCATCAGATTGCCGACTGCGCCGCGACGGGGGAGATGCCGCCGTTTATGCGTCAGATGGATGCGACGGGTTTCGACGTCACGAACGTCTAGGGAGAAAGCTATGAAGCTTCAGCAGCTCAGGTATGTCGTCAAAGTTGCCGAATGCGGCAGCATCACCGAGGCCTCGCGCCGGCTCTTTGTGTCGCAGCCTTCGATTACCGCATCGATTCGCGATCTCGAAAACGAGATGGGCGTGCACATCTTTGAGCGCACCAACAAGGGCGTCATTGTGTCCGAGGAAGGCGAGACCTTCTTGGGCTACGCGCGACAGGTGCTTGACCAGGCCGATCTGCTCGAAGGTAAGTACAAGGGAGAGTCCGAGCAGGTGCCGCACTTTAGTGTGAGCTGCCAGCATTATTCCTTTGCCGTCAACGCGTTTGTCGATGTGATCCGTGAGTTCGATGCCGCGCGCTACGACTTTACCCTGCGCGAGGAGCAGACTCACGAGATTATCGAGGACGTCGCGCATATGAAAAGCGAACTCGGCATCTTGTACTTGTCCGAGCACAATCGCGAGGTCATCGAGCGCATGCTGGCGGCCAACGAGCTCGTGTTCGAAGGGCTCTTCTGCGCCACGCCGCACGTTTTTGTGTGCGCCGACCATCCGCTGGCGGGCCGCTCCAGCGTGACGCTCGAGGACTTGGAAGACTACCCGTTTTTGTCCTATGAGCAGGGCAGCTATAACTCGTTCTACTATTCTGAGGAGCTGACCTCGACCTTTGAGCGCCGCAAGAATATCCGCGTGCGTGACCGTGCGACGTTGTTCAACCTGGTCATGGGCCTCAACGGCTACACGGTATGCTCAGGCGTGATCAGTCACGAGCTCAACGGGCCCGGCATCATCTCGATTCCGCTCGATGTAGACGAGTACATGGAGATCGGCATCATCACGCGTAAGAACACGACGCTTACGCGCTACGGCCAAGCCTATATCGACGTGATTCGTCAGCACATATAGACTGCTGCATTCTGCACGGGCCAAATCTCTTTATGGCAGTCCAAACTGATATAGGAAGCATCTATATCAAACTGTTATAAACGTATATTTTGCGATGGCCATATGAGCGCTCATACTCTGTTCCAGTGAAGCAACCAATGCAAAGGGAGATATCTATGAGTGCTTTAACCACGCTGAATGCGCCGTTTCGCGCCGATATCGTCGGCAGCTTTCTTCGTCCACAGGCCGTAAAGGACGCCCGTGCCGCCTATGCTGCGGGCACACTCGACACCGCCGGCCTTAAGGCCGTCGAGGATGAGGCCATTCGCGACCTGGTGGACAAGCAAAAGTCCGCTGGCCTGCAGGTGATTACCGATGGCGAGTTTCGCCGCAGTTACTGGCACCTCGACTTTATGTGGGGGCTCAACGGCATTGAACGCCGTACCTCGCGTACGGGCTATATGTTCCACGACGAGGAGACCACAGCCGACACCGCCGTGGTAACCGGCCCCATTAGCGGCGAGAACCATCCGTTCGTCGAGCACTTTAAATTTGTCAAGGTGCTCGAGGGGGAGGGCCAGGTCGCGCGGCAAACCATTCCGGCGCCGATCCAGACGTTCTCCGAAGTCACGCTCGACCGCTGCGACGGCCAGCAGGAGAGCCTGCGCGCTGTCTATAAGACCGATGAGGAACTTGCCGACGCCATCGCAGCCGCTTATCGCACGGTGATCGCCGACCTGTACGCAGCAGGCTGCCGCAACATCCAGTTTGATGACTGCACCTGGGGCATCTACTGCGACACCGATTTTGTCGCCAAAACCGGCATGAGCCCGGTCGACCTGCAAAAGGTAAGCGAGCTGGGCGTGGCGCTCAACAATGCCGCCATCGCGGACAAGCCCGACGATCTGGTCATCAACACGCATGTGTGCCGCGGCAACTACCACTCCACCTATGCCTTCGAGGGCGGCTATGACCCCATCGCGCCGTACCTGTTCGCAAACGAGGATGTCGATGCATTTTACCTGGAGTTCGATACGCCGCGCGCCGGCGGTTTTGAGCCGCTCAAGTACGTTGCCCCGGGCAAGAAGGTCGTGCTGGGCTTGGTAACCACCAAGGCGGCAGAGCTCGAGAACGAGGATGTTATCGTCGAGCGCATCCGTGAAGCCGCAAAGTACGTGCCGCTCGAGAACCTGTATCTGTCGCCTCAGTGCGGCTTTGCCAGCTGCGAGATTGGCAACAAGCTGACCGAGGATGAGCAATGGGCAAAGATCGCGCTGGTCAAGCGCATTGCCGAGCGCGTTTGGAAATAGCGCTAGCGTTTGCAGGTGGCGGCGCGTGCGAGGCATAGTGTATCGCGTACAATGGTTCGGATCGTATCGTTCGGGCAGGTTATCCGATATGCCTGATCGCCCTTCCATTCGAAAGGACATCCATGTCCCAGTCCTCGACGCCCGCCGTCAGCGATGCCATCTACGACGCATCGTCGCTCGGCCGCCCGCGCATGTTTCTGCTCGGCCTACAGCACCTGTTTGCCATGTTTGGCGCCACTGTGCTGGTGCCCGTGCTCACCGGCCTCTCGGTATCGGCAACGCTTTTGTTTGCCGGCTTGGGCACGCTGCTGTTCCACTTCCTGTCGCGCGGTAAGGTGCCGGCATTTTTGGGCTCATCGTTTGCCTTTATTGCCGGTTATGCCGCAATCGCGCCCAACGGCGAGACCGAGCTTTTGCCCTACGCCTGCCTGGGCGTAGCTTGTGCCGGTCTGCTCTATCCGGTGCTGGCGGCGTTCTTCCGCGCGTTTGGCGCCAAGCGTGTCATGCGTTTCTTTCCGCCGGTGGTGACTGGCCCCATCGTCATTTCCATCGGCTTGATCCTGGCAAGTTCCGCTATTGCTAACTGCCAGACCAACTGGCTTGTGGCTGTCATTGGCGTTGCCGTTATCGTCATCTGCAACATCTGGGGCCGTGGCATGGTCAAGATCGTGCCGATTTTGCTGGGCGTTGTGGTGAGCTATGCCGTTGCGGCTGCGCTCGGCGAGGTTGATTTCTCGGGCGTTGCCGCCGCTCCGTGGGTCGGTCTGCCCATCGTGTGGGACAACACCGTGTTTGCACTCTTTGGGCCGCAGTTCGATAGCGGTCTTGCCACGACGGCCATCATCACCATCATGCCGCTGGCCTTCGCGACCATGATCGAGCATATCGGCGATATCTCTGCTATCGGTTCGACTTGCGAGTGCAACTACATTGCCGATCCCGGTCTGCATCGCACGCTGCTCGGCGACGGCCTTGCCACGATTCTGGCTTCGCTCTTTGGCGCTCCGGCCAACACTACGTATGGTGAGAACACCGGCGTGCTCGCCCTGACGCGCGTGTTCGACCCGCGCGTAATTCGAATTGCCGCGTGTTGCGCCATCGTGCTTTCGTTCTGCCCCAAGTTCGCGGCTGTCATTGCGGCCATGCCGGCGTGTGTGATCGGCGGTGTGTCGCTCGTGCTCTACGGCATGATCAGCGCTGTGGGCGTCCGCAACCTCATCGAGAACCAGGTCGATTTCCAGAACAACCGCAACGTGCTGGTTGCCGCGCTGGTGCTCGTGCTTTCGCTCGGCATCGCGTACAGCACCGCCGGCGCCATCGTGTTGGAGCTCGGCGGCGTGACGATTTCGCTGTCCGGCATTGCCGTGGGCTCACTGGTGGGCATTGTGCTCAACGCCATCCTGCCGGGTAACGACTTTGAGTTTGATGTCTCCGAGCTTGAGGAGGCTGCTGAGTAGCAGCTGCGTTCAGCTAAAACAAGATATGGTGCCCATGCGTATATGCGTGTGGGCACCATTTTTAATGTGTCAGTATCCAGTGGATGCCGCGGGCCATGCGTAAGTCGGTTTGGGCAAAGTGATTGCCGGGGTTGAGCTCCAGCGTTGTTGGAATGCCGCGCTCGACGAGCAACGCTTCCATCGCGCGTGTGTCGTCGAGTACATGCCGCATCATGCGGTTGGGCGTCTTGGTTTCCTTTTT
>USDE01000115.1 GCA_900553345.1 uncultured Collinsella sp. | reverse complement strand
GGCCGAAGCCGGTGCGGATTTGCGCAGCAAATACGCGGACGTCCCACCGCCCCTACCATATGGAGCTTTCGAGCCCGTGTCCCCAAGGGATGCGGGCTCGTTTCTTTTAGATGCCGGTGGGACTCTAAGCTGCGGTGGAATAGATCCTGTTTATACCGTTTACCAGCTTATTTAGGAACTATTTCACCGCAGCTTATTTAGAGGGTGCTGAGAGCGGGGGTCCAGGCGATGGTGGGGGTCGCACCGTCGAGAACCTCGTTGATGGTGGCGGCCATGCCGGCGAGTAGGCTGTTCTCGCTTACAGTGAGCGTCTTGTAGCCGCCGGCTCGCATGAGCTCGCGGATCACCACGGCGCCCGCCAAGATCACGCCCGCGCGTTTGGGCTGTACACCCGGCAGAGCGGCGATGCCGTCCGCATCCAACATAGACATGCGCTCGATAGCGGCCGAAACCTGATCCAGCGAAAGCTCGCGCAGGTGCACAAAGGTCGAATCGTACGGTTCCAGCTTATGAACGAGTGCCACGAGCGTGGTGACGGTGCCGCCCACGGCGACCAGGCGTTCGGCGCGCTCAAAGTCGCTGGGCAGGCCTTCAAAATAGGCGGCGAACTGCTCACCTGCCCACGCGGCAGCGGCAGCAAGCTCGCCGTCCGCAGGCGGCAGCGCCGAGAAGAACCGCTCCGTCACGCGGCGACAACCGATGTCCAGCGAACGCGTGCCCTCCAGCGCAAAGACCCCACGCTCCGGCGCATAGACGCCCGTCGCGAGCTCCGTGGATCCGCCGCCCGAATCGGCAACAATGATGCGCTCGCCAGCAAAGTCGTGCGCCACGCCAAAAAACGTCAGGCGTGCCTCGACCTCGCCCGGAATCACCTGTGGCTCAAGCCCCAGATCGCGCAGGCCGTCCAGCAGCAGCGCGGCATTGGACGCATCGCGCGCGGCGCTCGTGCATGTGGTGCAGATGCACGCGGCCCCAAAGGCACGGGCCTCGTCCACAAACATTCGGCATGCGGCGAGCACGCGTTCAACGGCCGCCTCGCAAAAGCACCCCGTCGCGTCCACACCCTCGCCCAAGTCGGTAATCTCGGTATGCTTGGACGATTCCACGATCGCCCCGCCCTCGACCTGGGCCAACACCAGTCGCGACGACACCGTTCCCAGGTCAATCGCCGCCACCTTATATCGTTTGTCGCAATGCGTCATTGCAGGCTCCCCTCCGGGCGCTATTTGCCGTTGGACACGACCGTCTGGCCCTCGACGCCGTTAAATCCAAACAGCATATCGAGCGTCTGGATGTACCACGGCGCGTCCTTGCCGACCTCTTCGATCTCTTTGGCGACTTCGCTGGCCTTCTTGGCGTTCGAGGACTTTTTGCTCGACGACGAGTCCGAATCGTCGTCCAGGCCCAGCACGTCAATCTTGGTCTCGCCGGGCATCACCAGGCCCAGGTCCTCGGTCGCCGCGTCCTTAATGCCCTCCTCCGAGAGCAGTTTGTCGACGCTTTTCTGCAGCTCGTCGTTGTACTGCTGGCGAATCTCGACCTGCTTGGCCAAGATATCGCTCGAGCGTTTGGCAACGTAGAGGTCGCGCACGGGAAAGTACAGGCTCACGAGCACCAGGGCGACGACAATACCGATAAACAGCCCTCGCTGAGGACCGTGGGTAAAGTCGTAAATTGCCTTGACCGCTGCGTTGTCGTTGGCGTAGTGCATAAAGTCCGAGCCGGAAAGACGGCTTGAGGGACGGCGCGGCTTGTCGGACGCCTGGGTCGAAGGGCGCGACGCATGCTTGGAACGCGATGGGCGCACCGGACTATCCGAGGAACTATTTGGCTGAGCATTGGGATGCGAAGTCGCCGGCGAGCTATACCTGGAGCGATCAGCACCAGCATAACCAGACCCGCCAAGCTGTGCGGTACGCGCACGACGAGGCGACGGCTCGCGCGAACCGGCGGAATAATACCTGTTGTCGTAAATCTGATCCATGTGCGCCTTGTGCGGTTGAGGTTTGTTTGCGCTAAGTCCTTTAGTTATAGCACGAGCGCCCGCACCGCCTTCGCCAGCCTTTGCTCGACATAAAAAAGGCGCTGAGCCGTATGGCCCAGCGCCCATAGTTCTTTGCGGCATCCAGCCAAGGCGGGGAGGAACCGAGTCAGCCTCCCCCTCGCCAAATTCGCCCGTTTAGCGAATGTTGTAGAACGCGGCCTTACCGGCGTAGCGCGCGCTGCCCTCGAGCTCGTCCTCGATGCGGATGAGCTGGTTGTACTTGGCAATACGGTCGCTGCGGCACGGGGCGCCCGACTTGATCTGGCCGGCGTTAACACCCACGACCAGGTCAGCGATGGTGGAGTCCTCGGTCTCGCCGGAACGGTGACTCACGATGCAAGCGTAGCCGGCCTCCTTGGCAGTCTCGATAGCCTCGAGCGACTCGGTGAGCGTGCCAATCTGGTTGACCTTGACCAGGATCGCATTGGCGGCGCCCAGCTCGATGCCCTTCTTGAGGCGCTCGGTGTTGGTGACGAACAGGTCGTCGCCTACGAGCTGCACCTTATTGCCAATGCGGCGGGTGAGCTCGACCCAGCCGTCCCAGTCCTCCTCGGCCATGCCGTCCTCGATGGAGATGATGGGATAGGTGTCGACGAGCTTCTCCCAGTAATCGACCATCTGAGCGCTCGTGTACTCAACACCCTCGCCCTTGAGCTCGTACATGCCGGTCTCGGCGTTGTAGAACTCGGTCGATGCCGGATCCATGGCGTACATGAAGTCGACGCCGGGCTTAAAGCCAGCCTTCTCCACGGCCTTGGTGATGTACTCGAACGGCTCGGCATTGGTCTTGAGGTTAGGCGCGAAACCGCCCTCGTCGCCCACGCCGCCGCCCAGGCCGGCCTCGTGCAGCACGCCCTTGAGGGTGTGGTAGACCTCGGCGCACCAGCGCAGGCCCTCGGCAAAGCTCGAAGCACCCACGGGCATGATCATGAACTCCTGGAAGTCAACGTTGTTGTCGGCATGCACGCCGCCGTTGAGGATGTTCATCATGGGCGTGGGCAGCAGGTGAGCGTTGACGCCGCCCAGGTACTGGTACAGCGACAGGCCCGCCGACTCTGCCGCAGCGCGGGCAACGGCCAGCGATACGCCCAGAATGGCGTTGGCGCCGAGCTTGGTCTTGTTGGGGGTACCGTCCGCGGCGATCAGCGCGGCATCGACGGCGCGCTGGTCGAAGGCATCGAGGCCCACGACGGCGTTGGCGCACTCGTTGTTGACGTGCTCGACGGCTTGCGAAACGCCCTTGCCCAGGTAGCGACCCTTGTCGCCGTCGCGCAGCTCGCAAGCTTCGAAAGCGCCGGTCGAAGCGCCCGAAGGCACCATCGCGCGACCGAAGCTGCCGTCCTCGAGCACGACCTCGACCTCGACGGTGGGGTTGCCGCGGCTGTCGAGTACCTCGCGACCGTAGACATCCAAAATATCGCTCATGTTGTCTCCCTCTCACTTGAAAACGTAGTTGATGCAAGCGACTGGCCGACTGTGCACCATTGGTGCGCCTCCGTAAGTTAGCCTTGTCGCGCTTTTTGTATTATGCCCTAAGTTAGCCGAGGGATACATATGAATTGGAGAAATCATTCCTTGGGACGCTTGTTTTTGCACCGAGCATTCATCTCTAGAGATCGCCCCCCCCCATTAAATTCTTCTATCGGCATACCGTCTTTACCTGGCTTGCGAATGAAAGAGTCAATAATGTGCTTTTACATCGTACAAAGTTCTGGATATCGTGCAAATCTAAGGGTCTGAAGTTCTGGATATCGTGCATAATCGAACTATAAAAGTTCTGGATATCGTGCACGAGGTAGCCATGCTTAAACGAAAAGCCTATGACAAACTACTAAAATGGAAGCATGAAAGCGCTGGTAAAACAGCACTTCTTATTGAAGGAGCCCGCCGCGTCGGAAAGAGCACGCTTGCCCGCACGTTTGGAGAAACCGAATACAAGTCCTGCCTTGTCATTGATTTCTTTCAAGCACCTGCCGAAGTTAAGCAATATTTTGAGGACTATCGCACTGACTTCGACTCGCTCTTCCTCTATCTCTCGGTTTTCTATAACGTCAAACTCTATGAACACGAGACACTTATCGTCTTTGACGAGGTCCAGATGTACCCGCAAGCACGCGGACTCATCAAGTATCTCGTTGCAGACGGACGTTACGACTACATCGAAACTGGATCCCTGCTCAGCATCAAGCAGAACATTAAAGATATCGTCATCCCATCCGAGGAAGAGTCTCTGGAACTTGAGCCCCTCGACTTTGAGGAGTTTCTTTGGGGCATGGACGAAAAGGGACTGGCCGATCTCATTCGCATGAGTTTTAACAAGATGAAGCCGCTCCCCGATGCCCTACATCGCAGAGCGCTCTCCCTTATGCGCGAATACATGCTCGTAGGTGGCATGCCTGAGCCGGTATCCATCTATGTTGAACAGCGCGCTTTTGCGCCCGTCGACGCTTCGAAGCGCCGAATCGTCCAGCTCTATCGCAACGATATCTCTCGTTTTGCAACCGGTTACGAATTCAAAGTCGTCTCCGTACTCGATGGCATCCCGGGTCAGCTCTCTAGGCACGAAAAACGATTCAAGCTTTCCTCACTTGATAAAAACGCACGCATGCGCACCTACGAAGAAGCCTTCTTTTGGCTGGCAGACGCGCGAATTGCCAATATCTGCTATGCCGCAAGCGAACCGAGCGTGGGCCTTTCACTCAGCATGGAGCAAACGGCCCTCAAGTGCTACATGGCAGACACCGGCCTGCTTGTAACGCTTGCCTTCTCTGACAACAACGATACCGATGAAGACGTTTACAGAGCCGTGCTTCGCGGCGACATCGGATTGAACGAAGGAATGCTTACCGAAAACTACGTTGCCCAATCTCTAAAGGCCAATGGACACAGGCTCTTCTTTTATTCCCAAAGCGGAAAGAAGGAGGGGGAGGAGCGCATGGAAATCGACTTCCTCGTTACCCGACCCTATGTCAATGCCGCCGGAAAGCCGCGCATCAGCCCCATCGAAGTTAAGTCGCCACGCAGATACGGAACCATCTCCCTCGACCGATTCCGCGCGCGCTTTAACAAGAAGATTGGGATGGCTTACGTGTTGCACCCTAAACAACTCGAGTGGGATGCCGAAGCGCAGCTGGCACATCTTCCGTTGTATATGGCTTTTTGCTTGTAGAGACCTCTCTACGAATGGATGCCGTGAGAGACGCAGGCCTCACTCGCTTGCTTTTGCTTGGTCCCACAGGTCGTTGAGTTGAGCGGTTGAGCAGGCGGCGAGGTCATCGCCCGCCTCGTGCACGGCGGCCTCCATCGCAG
>USDE01000114.1 GCA_900553345.1 uncultured Collinsella sp. | reverse complement strand
CGCGCACTGACGGCTCGCCCGCCATGAGCGAAAAGGCGCTGCTCAAGCTGGCTGCCGCGCTGGAGCGCTCGAGCGAGCATCCGCTAGCCGAGGCGATTATGGCCGAGTGCGAGGCGCGCGGAATTGTCGCGCGCATGGTCGAGGACTTTGCCGCCGTGCCCGGTCGTGGCGTTACGGCACGCGAGGGGCAGAATGTCATCGCAGCCGGCAACGTGCGTCTGATGGACGAGCTGGGCGCAAAGGTGCCCGCCGGCCTTGCCGAACAGTTCGCCGCCGAGGGCAAGACGCCACTGTTCTTTGCCAAGAACGGCGAGCTCGTCGGCACCATCGCCGTGGCCGACGAGGTCAAAGAGACGAGCGCCGAGGCCATCGCCGCGCTCCGCAAGCTCGGCGTCGACGTGCACATGCTCACCGGCGACAACCGCGTGACGGCCGAAGCAATCGCCCGCCGCGTGGAACTGAACAGCAAGCAGGTCATCGCCGACGTCCTCCCCGCCGACAAGGAGCGCCACGTGCGCGAGCTGCAGAATGCGGGCAGCATGGTCGCCATGGTGGGAGACGGCATCAACGACTCCCCCGCCCTGGCGCGCGCCGACGTGGGCCTTGCGATCGGCACCGGCGCCGACATCGCCAAGGAGGGGGCAGATGTGGTGCTCATGCGCAGCGACCTCATGGACGTCGCCCGCGCCATTGAGCTGTCGCGCGCCACGATTCGCAACATCAAGCAGGACTTGTTCTGGGCGCTGTTCTACAACGGCATCGGCATTCCGCTCGCCGCGGGCGTGTTCTTCCCGCTCACGGGATGGCAACTCTCGCCGATGTTTGGCGCCGCGGCCATGAGCCTGTCGAGCGTGTGTGTCGTAAGCAATGCGCTGCGCCTGCGAACCTTTAAGCCGAAAGTGGCAAAATAGGCTCACCATTACGTCCATTTAGAACGGGTTTTCCAGGTGCCCGAGATTGACCTGAAAGAAGAGCGACGCGTACTTTGGTACGCGAGCGACGGTTTGAAGGTCAAGGCCGGGCACCTGGGAAAGCCGACCCAACAGAGAGGAATATCCATGCGTTACACGATTAAGACTTCCGGCCTTATGTGCGGTCACTGCGACGCTACTGTCGAGACGGCACTGCTCAACGTTGCCGGCGTGACCGACGCCGATGCCGATCACGAGACTCAGACCGTGCAGGTGGAGTGCGCCGACACCGTGACCGCTGAGCAGCTCACTGCCGCCGTCGAGGGCGCCGGCGAGAAGTTCCACGCCCTGTCCGTGACCGCAGCCTAGCTGCCACCGCACCAGCAGGCACCGCTGTCGGCCGACATAGCCGCCCAGCAACCACCGCTCAACCAGCCCTTCAGAAGTTGCGGTGAAATAGTTCCTGTTTTAGCGCTCCAAGCCCTCAATCAAGAACTATTTCACCGCAACTGAGGGCGAGGTATTTGAAGGATTGACCAGAAACGAGGACCCGCCATGATGGCAGACCATAAATCGGTGACCCGTATGCTCAAGACGGCACGCGGTCAGATCGACGGCATCTTGCGGATGGTCGATGAGGACCGCTATTGCGTCGATATTTCCACGCAGCTCATGGCCACGCAGGCGCTCATCGCCCGCATCAACGCCGATGTGCTCAAGGCTCACATCGAGGGCTGCGTCGCCTCGGCCATCGAATCGGGCGACGAGGAACTCAAGGCCGCCAAGCTCGCCGAGATAGAGCGCGTCGTCGACAAGCTCGCCAAGTAATTGGTGCAAACGTACCTGTCCCCCTTGCACCAAAAGGGGTATAAAGGCGTGCAGTATATCGAACGAAAGGCAATTTGCATGAATGACTTTATGAAGGGTCGCAATGGCACCGATGAACTCACCATCGTAATGGGTTTTGTCGGCATCGTCATCGCGATGGTCGGATCGATAGCCCGCATCCAGTGGCTCAGCTGGATCGCCATCGCTGTCATCGTGATCGGCGTGCTGCGCGGCCTGTCCAAAAACATCGATGCACGTCGCAAGGAGAACGACGCCTTTGTCGCCGGCTCGGCTAAGGTCCCCGGCTTGGGCAAGTTCGTCGCCAGCTTGGGCGGCGGGGCCGCAGCGGCCAGCACCTCGCGCGCGGCCGGCACCAGCAAGGAAGACTTTGAGCGTGCCAAGCGCACGGCCAAGAAGATGTGGAAGGGTCGCAAGACCACGGCATACCTCAAGTGCCCTAACTGCGGCCAGATGCTCTCCGTCCCCAAGGGCAAGGGCAAGATCCGCGTCACCTGTCCCAAGTGCCACGCCAAGATGGAGACGCGCTCATAGCCGCCATACCATGGGACAAAATAAAAGCCGAGGCCTCGCACTGGGACCTCGGCTTTTTCTGATTATGACAAAAGGATTGTCCCTTTGTCGCATCGCCATATCGCGCGCTTACGCCACGCCGTCGCGGGCGAGCTCCTCGGCCAGCGCCTCGGACGGCATGGCCATAATCGTGTCGAGCTCGGCGTCAACCTCGGGGATACGCTTGACCTTGAGCTTGCGCATCAGATCGCCACGACACATCACGTGCATCGGCTCTCGCAGAGCGCGCAGGTCATCGAGCGGGTTCTCGCGCGTCATCAGGATATCGGCGGCCTTGCCGCACTCGATTGTGCCGGTCTCGCCACCCAGTCCCAGCAGCTCGGCATTGACCTGCGTGGCCGTATGCAGCGCGAAGGCGTTGCTCACGCCGACATACTTGGCAAAATAGGCCACCTCACGCCACATGTCGTACTGCGTCACAAACGGGCAGCTCGAGTCCGTGCCCAGGCCTACCTTGATACCGGCTTTCAGCGCCGCACGAGCACTCTCGATAATGCCTGAGCACACGATGTCGCCGTTCTTCTTTTGCGTGTCGGTCGAATGGGTCTTCTCCGGATCGAGCAGCACAAACGGCAGCGCGGGGCTGATAGTGCAGGTCACACTCGGCGCACGTCCCTCGAGCTGCGTACCCGCGGCGCCGCGGTACAGTTCCAGGATCTCGGGCGTCAACGGAGCGCCGTGCTCAATCGTGTCAACGCCGGCCTCAAGCGCGGCCTTTACGCCCTCGGTACTCTCGACATGAGCCATAACCGGAAGGCCCATATCGTGCGCCGCCTTGCACGCCGCCGCGGCAACCTCCACCGGCATACGCAGCACGCCCGGCTCGCCCACCTCGGTCGCGTCGAACACACCGCCCGTTACGAACAGCTTAATGACGTCGGCACCGCGCGCATACAGGTCACGCACCTGTTCGGCTGCCTCGGCGGGACTGTTGGCCACCTGGGCGAACAAGCCTGCACCATGGCCGCCCGGCACCGTGACGCCCGTTCCCGGCGCCACCAGGCGAGGACCTTGATACTTGCCGGCATCGATAGCATCGCGCACGGCAAGATCGGCAAACAGCGGGTCGCCCGCGCCGCGCACCGTGGTCACGCCACTTGCCAGCTGCTGCTGGGCGCTGCCCTTGAGGATATGGCGGACAATGGCGCGCCCAACGGGATTATCGAGCTTCTTCATCAGCGCGCCCGCATCGCCCGCCGAAACCGGCTTGCCCGAACCGCACAGATGCACATGCATATTGATGAGGCCTGGCATGAGATACGCCCCTGCCAAGTCGATGACCTCGGCACCTGCAGGCGCCTGTGCCACAGCACTCGGCCCCATCCACGTGATGAGACCGCGCTCAACGGCCACGGCCATGTCGGGCTGCGGCTCCATATGTTCCGAACCATCCAGAACAGTCGCATTGATAAACAACGTGGGACGATCGGCAGACGCCATATCGAGCTCCTCCTTCACGATTAACTTGAACATTTGTTCATTATCACCCAGCGCGACAGGGTTACTGCGGACATATCGGCTAACGGGAGGAAGAGAAGGGCGTGAGGACGAACAGACCAGTGCAGCGACGCTTCGGTCGTTCCAGCAAAACGTCTTGATCTGTAACAAATAGACCGTCTTTAACCTTCCAAATGTTACAGATCGAGATTTTCGGTCGTGCCTCCAGCCTTTGTCTCAATCTGTAACAGATAGACCGATTTTTGGCCATCAGATGTTACAGATCGAGATATTCCCAGCCCCGTCGTCAAACGTCTAAATCTGTAACAAGTAGACAGGTTTTCGGCCTCTAGATGTTACAGATTGAGATTTTTCGTCAGCCGCCAACCTTTTGTCTTAATCTGTAACAGTTACGAGGCCAAACGGTCCCCTGTTGTTACAGATTAAGACCGTCCACTTCAGCGCCCATACCACTGGTGTCTCCATTCCTCAGCCAAATTGGCCCGCTGCGGAATACCCGCCAGCCCCATCTTCTCAACCAGCTTCCCTGGGTTCTTGAGTTCATCAAACGTGAACCGAAGCACCTTGTGCCCGAGCATTGTCAGATGAGATTCCCGCTGACGCTCTGCCACGAACGGGTCGACCGGCTCCCGACCCTCGCCGTTCTGCAAGGCATACTTCCCCTTTCCGTCGAGCTCGCCGATGACACATGTCCCGTCCTCGAGCCTCCAGAAATAATCGACCCGAAACACTTGGCTTAGATCAAGCGGGTCGCGAAACTCCACCTGCAACTCCGGAACCGGAAAGCCGTATGCAATAAAGAACGCCCGAAAGCGAGACTCGCCGCCGTTCTCGGACAGCCCGTCCGCATGCGACGCAATCACCTGGAGCCGTTCGCAGAGGTCGTCGCGCGATACGTCCCTTGCCCGCAATGCAGAATCGGCGATCGCCAACCCGTAGGAGAACGGCGCATGCAGCAGACAATCCTCCACCGTGCGCCAAAACGGCGTCACCCGCACGCCATCGACTTGTTCAAGTGCACCCGCCGCCTGCGGACGCAGCAGTCTACACCCCATACTCAATGCCACCGAACAACCCGTCTTGACCAAGTAACGCGGCCCGAGCAGATCATTCGGCACCTCCAGACCCCATATCAGCGCGGCATCATATCCCCAAAACGCCCAATCGGGGTGAAACTCGGCAAGCCCCTTGATGGTCCACCGCGCCCGCTCCGGCGGCGTCAACGCATCCCATTCATGCTGAAAACAGAAAAGGTGCGATTCGGGCTCCGCAATATCGTCTGTGCCCACATGGCGCCGCAGCCACATGAGCTCGGCATTGTCGTGCGTCACAAGCGGCACGCCTTGTTCAGCCGCCTCCGTGAGCCTGGCAAGCATCCTATTCCGCGCCAAGGTGTTACGTGTTGCATGCTTGTGTTTAAAAACGGTATTAGACACTTCCATCACCACCACATCGAAAAAATGGGCCATCGCCGCTGTTACCGCCGCTGACAAATGTCTTGATCTGTAACAGGAAGACAGTCTTTGAGCCTCTAGATGTTACAGATCAAGATCTTTCGGCACCGCGTCCAACCTTTGTCTCGATCTGTAACAGTTGGGTCGAG
>USDE01000113.1 GCA_900553345.1 uncultured Collinsella sp. | reverse complement strand
CCTTGATGCCTACCCTGGCCAATTGTTCGTTCAGCTTGTTTTCGGCAGCATTGGCAGCTACCGCACCGCCGGCCTTTTGCAGCAGGCGCTTGGCGTAGTCGATCTCCTTGTGCGGGGCAAACGGCTTGCCGCAACGCGAGCAATGCTCGAGCGTGTAGACGCTCTTGCTGGTGAGGTCGTCCTTGCTCATGACGGCCAGCTCAAACTCCTCGGTGAGCTTGATGGCCTCCATGGGGCAGGCCTCCTCGCAGCGGCCGCAAAAGATGCAGCGGCCGTAGTCGATCGACCAGGTGATGGTATCGGCCGCAAGGTCGGTGTCCATGCGAATGGCATCGGCCGGGCACGCCACGCCGCAGGCACCGCAGGCGATGCAGAGCTCGGCGTTGTGCTCGGGCTTGCCGCGCATGTCCTTATTGGTGGGGAACGGCGCAAACGGGTACTTGACCGTCGCGTCGCCGGCCTTGGCGTTGACCTTCCAAAGCTTCAGCATATTAGAGCGCCTCCTCATCGAGCGGAGCGGCCATGGTGCCCTCGCCCGCAAGCGGCGACTTGTCGCGCCAGACGTTCTCGAACTGTTCCTTGTCGAGCACGTGGTCGCGCTTGGCGGCGACATCGGTCACCGTCACGCGGTCGGTGCAGGAGTAGCACGGGTCGAGCGAGCCGACGATCAACGCAGCGTCACCCACGGTGTTGCCGCGGAACATGTAGCGCAGGACCGGCCAGTTGCTGTACGTGGCGGCCTTGGCGCGCCAGCGGTAGCACTTCTGGTTGTTGCCGAGCATGGCCCAGTGCACGTCCTCGCCGCGCGGCGCCTCGGTGGCGCCGATGGCGTACTTGTGCGGGGTGTACTCCCAATCCGTGGTGAGGATGGGGCCCGACGGGCAGTTCTCGAGCATGGTCTCGATCATGTCGATCGAATCATAGACCTCCTGGATGCGAACGGCGGTACGGCCGAAGGCATCGCAGGTGTCGGCCGTGGCGGCGTGCATCTTTTGAACGTCCGGATCGGCGTAGCCGTCGAAGGGATGGTCAAAGCGCACGTCGCGGGCATAGCCCGAGCCACGCATGAGCGGGCCGACCGGCGAGAAGTCGCGTGCAATCTTGCGGTCCAAGATGCCGATACCGCTCGTACGCTCAATAAAGTTGGGCGTGGAGAGTAAGACGTCGACGAGCTCCTGAACCTCGGAGCGCAGCTGGTGGATGGTCGTGAGCGTGGAGAGCTTCTGCTCGGCCAAAATGTCGCGACGCACGCCGCCGATCACGTTGAGGCCGTAGGTCTTGCGGTGACCGGAGAGCTTCTCGGCCAGATCCAAGGACTTCTCGCGGACGCGGAAGAACTGCTGGAAGCCGGAGTCGAAGCCCGTGTAGTGCGACGCCAGGCCAATGTTGAGCAGATGCGAGTGCAGACGCTCGACCTCGAGCATGATGGCGCGGATGTACTGGGCGCGCGGCGGAACATGGATGCCCTGGGCGCGCTCGACGGCCTCGGCATAGGCCACCGAGTGGGCGCAGCCGCAGATGCCGCAGATGCGGTCGGCGAGGAACGTCACGGCGTCATAGTTCAGGCGCGTCTCGGCGACCTTCTCCATGCCGCGGTGCACGTAGAACAGACGGTAGTCGGCGTCGACGATCGTCTCGCCCTCAACGAACAGGCGGAAGTGGCCGGGCTCGTCGGAGGTAATGTGCAACGGGCCCATGGGGACAAGCGTCGTCTCCTTGCCCTTGGTATCGGCCAAGAACTCGTAGTTTTCCATGTCACTCGCAGGAGCGGGACGGAAGCGGTAGTCCATGGAGTCCTTGCGCAGCGGGTACAGGCCGCTGGGCCAGTCATCGGGCAGCACCAGGCGGCGACGATCGGGCAGACCCTCGGGAATCAAGCCGAACATGTCGCGCAGCTCGCGCTCGCCCCACACACAGGCGGGGACGAACGGTGTCACGGACGGGAACGTCATCTTGGCGGGATCGACCTCGGTGCGCACGGTCACCCAACCGGGATCCTCCCCCTCCATGGAGATGACATAGTACACGGCGTAACGGCCGCACAGGCTGCGCTCATCGTTGCCGATGATCACGGGAATCCAGCCGTAGCGCTCGTAGTACAGGTAGTGGACGGCCTCGGGCAGCTTGTCCTGCTTGACGGTGATCGTCAGCTGGTCCTCGCACTGCCACTCGACCTTCTCGATGCAGCCCGGAACGGCGCGGCGCAGGGCCTCGACATGGCTCTCGCAGCGACGGGCATACACCTTGTTCTCAGTTTCAATCATTCGTTACTCCACCTCGCTCTGAGCGGTCTCGGTACCGAACACAGCGCGGTACATCGGCGTCGCGTGAAGCTCCTCGGTGCTCTGCTCGAGCACGATGCCGGTCGCAGTCTCCACACCGTGCACGAGAGGCAGCGGGGTGGCGATGCCAAACCACAAGATCATGACAGCCAGGATGATTTCGGGAATAAGCATGAGCGCCGGGGCCTCATGCTTGCCCATGGCCTGGGGCGCATGGCCGAATACCGACTTGAGTGCGATGCGGGTGAGCGCGGAGATGGCCACGGTAAGACCGAGGGCGACCACGACGACCAGCCACATGGGACCGGCGGTAACACCGGCGACAAAAGTCAGGAACTCGGAGATAAACATGCCAAAGGGCGGGAAGGCACCAAGACCGAGCAGTGCCAAGATGGCGAGCGCGGCGGTTGCGGGGGCAACCTCGACGACACCCTGAATCTTAGCCAGGCTACGCGTGCCAAAGGCGTGCTGGATGTTGCCGGACACGCAGAAGGCAAGCGTCTTGGTAAAGCCGTGGAACACGCAGTGCAGCAGGGCCGCGGCGATACCCAGCGGGCCACCGATACCCAGGCACAGGGCGATAACGCCCACGTTCTCCACAGACGAGTACGCAAAGCGGCGCTTGAGGTCGTCCTGGCGAAACATCGAAAGTGCCGCCACCAAAATGGACAGCGTGCCGACGATCAGCAGCAAAAGCTGCGGATACTCGGCGCCCACGGCCTGGATGGTAAAGCCATAGAAGCGCATGATCACAAGCATGGCGCACTTAAGCAGCACGCCAGAGAGCAGGGCCGAGACAGGGCTCGGGGCCTGGGAGTGGGCATCGGGCAGCCAAGTGTGCATGGGGAACAGGCCGGCCTTGGTGCCAAAGCCGATCACGATAAACGCAAAGGCGAGGCGCATGAGCGTCGGATCGAACTGGTCGGCATACGGCAGTACGCACGACAGGAATGCGGCCTCGTGGGCGTTGGGAATCACGTCGGCGGCGTTGGCGTAGATCAGCAGCGTACCGAACAGGCCAAAGGCCACGCCGGCGGTGCAGACCATCGCATACTTCCAAGAAGCCTCGAGGGCCGTCTTGTTCTTGTAGATACCCACGAGGAACACGGTGGAAAGCGTGGTTGCCTCCACGGCGGCCCACGTGAGGATCATGTTGTTGGACAGGCACGCGAGCAGCATGGTGAACACAAACAGGCTAAACAGCGCAAAATACTGCTTGGCGCGCTCGGCGGGCATGGAGCCCTCCTCGATATCGGCCTTTACATAGGGCAGCGAGAACAGCCCCGTAAGAAAACCGATAAAGCCGATGAGCAGCACAAAGATGGCGCCCAGCGAATCGAGGTGGAACCACAGGCCAAGAGCGCTCGCGGTGTCGCCGCTCATAAGGACGTCGCCGGCCGTCATAATCGACAGCACCAGGACGGCTGCGACGGAGACCAGGTTGAGACCGGCAAACACGTTATAGGACGTGTTCTTGGGCAAAAACGCCATGACCAGCGAGAACACCAAAGGAGTCGCGAGCAGGGCGAGAATCAACGTTTCCATGGACTACCCCCTCAGCTCGGACAGGTCGCGCGCATCGAGCGAGTGGGAGTCGTCCCAAATGCGACGCACGACGATGGACATGATGATGACGGCAAAGATGGCGTCGGTGGCGATACCGATCTCGATGATCTCGGGAGCGGTGGGGGCCAAAAGCGCGAGCGTCACATGGCTGCCGTTTTCCATAAGGCAGTATCCAAAGATCTGTTTCATGATGTTGCGCTGCGAAATGATGCAGGTGAGGCCCACAAAGAAGTGAGCGAAGCTAATAGCGAGCGCAGGCGTTGCGACCTCGGCCGTGGGCAGGCTGATCTGCGTCACGACGCCAAAGCAAATCGCGACCTCGACGGCGATGATGCAAATGGCCCACGCGGGCTTAAGGCCGGCCTTGAGCGATGCGTCGCTCGGCTCACCCATCTTCTTGTATGCGCGGTTGAGGATATAAGGGACCAGGACGACCTTGGTGATAAAGGCAGATCCAGCCCACATAAGCAGCTCCTGCGCACCAGTGGTGACACCGAGCGTGGCGAGAAGCCCCACGAGCACCAGCGACTGCACCGCATACCAGTGGATGGAATGTTTGATGTTCTTGGAGACAACCACCATGGTGGACGTGACGATCAGAAGGCCGCCAAGGATGTTGACGATCGAATAACCCATGTCGTTCTACCTCCTAACCGATCCAGCTGGCCGAAAGCGGGCCGCTGACGATGACCATGATGATGAGCACGATGAACACAAACGCCATCGCGCGGGGAAGCGGGGCTCCCGCAGCGACCTCTTCGCTCGGCTCGCCGGGCAAACAATAGCCCATCCACTTGAGGAACCAGGCGAAGGTGGCGACGGTCTCGGCGACCATGATGCACACGAGCACCAGGATCGCGACGTTGCCGGCACCCACAGAGAAGCCACCGGCGATGATCTGGAACTTCGAGAAGAACGTGTTCATGGGCGGCACGCCGGCAATGGCGAGCGCCGCGACACCAAAGCCCACGCCCGAGATCGGGTACTTCTTTACGATGCCGCGAAGCTTGGGCAGCATACGCGTGCCGAGCGTAAAGGAGAACGAACCGGCGATCAGGAAGAACAGCGTCTTGGCGAAAGCGTGGTTAAAGATGTGGCACACGGCGCCATCAAAGGCCAGCTGGCTGCCAAAGACCGAAAGGCCCAGACCAAAGAACACATAGGAGAGCTGGGCGATCGTGGAGAAGGCCAGCAGGCGCTTCATGTCCTTTTGCGGCAGGTACATAAGGAAACCAAAGAGCATGGTGACCATGGCGTCGATAATGGCAACCCAGCCAACGATCTCGGGAATCTCGCCGGCAGAGACGAGTGCGCGCGCGAACACGCACACGCCGACCTTGACCATCGAGGCGCCATGCAGGTAGGCCGAAACAGGCGTCGGTGCCTCCATAGCCGAAGGCAGCCACATGTACATGGGGACCTGTGCGGACTTTGCCCAAGCCGCAAACAGCACGAGCAAAAGGACGATAGCCTTGAGCTTGGCGTCGAGGCCGGCAATCGCGGTGATGGCGAAGGTGCCGGTGTGGGCAAACACGATGGCGGCGCCCAGA
>USDE01000112.1 GCA_900553345.1 uncultured Collinsella sp. | reverse complement strand
GGCCCCAACACCGACGTTCCCGCCGGCGACCTGGGCGTTGGCGGCCGCGAGGTTGCCTACCTGTTCGGTCAGTACAAGCGCCTGACCAACGAGTGGACCGGCGTCCTTACCGGCAAGGGCCTCTCCTTTGGCGGCTCACTCGCCCGTACCGAGGCCACCGGCTACGGCCTGGCCTACTTTGTGGACGAGTACCTCAAGAGCCGCGGCGACTCCTTCGAGGGCAAGAGCGTTGTCGTTCACGGCTCCGGTAACGTCGCCATCTACGCGGTCCAGAAGGTTTCTCAGCTCGGCGGCAAGGTGCTGGCCTGCTCCGATACCCACGGCTGGGTCGAGGATCCCGACGGCATCGACTACACCGTGCTCGAGCACGTTTACAACAAGAAGCGCTCTGGCCACGACAAGGGCGTTACGCTCGCCATGTACGTTGACGAGAAGCCCAACGCCGTGTGGCACGAGGGCGACGGCCGCGGCGTGTGGCAGCTGCCCTGCGACATTGCGCTGCCCTGCGCTCGCGAGAACACGCTGCTGCTCGAGGACGCCCAGGCGCTCGTCGCCAACGGCTGCAAGGTGGTCGGCGAGGGCGCGAACATGCCCACGACCATCGAGGCCACGACCTACTTCCAGGAGAACGGCGTCGCCTTTATGCCCGGTAAGGCTGCCAACGCCGGCGGCGTGCTCGTGTCCGGCCTGGAGATGAGCCAGAACGCCGAGCACCTGTCCTGGACCTTCGAGGAGGTCGACGGCAAGCTCGAGCAGCTCATGCGCGGCATGTTCCACAACGTGGACGACACCGCCAAGGAGTATGGCCAGGAGGGCAACTTCGTTATGGGCGCCAACATCGCCGGCTTCCTGAAGGTCGCCGACGCCATGCTCGCCCAGGGCGTCTGCTAAATCTTCGCTCGACATAGCATGTGATAAGGCTCCCAGCTATCCGGCTGGGAGCCTTTTTTGATCCGCATGCGACGGAGGAAAATGGATCATTTCCCTCGGCCCTCTGCCGACCGCCCCTTAAGTTGCGGTGAAATACGGACTGTTGGGCGCCCTAAGCCCGACAAATAGTCCGTATTTCACCGCAAGTTATGGATGGGAGGGAGGTTTTTGTGCTGTGGAAGGTCGCGGCCCCTCGTTTGGTACACTTAAAAGTACTGGACAAGTGGAGAGATGGGGGAGAACGTGCTCAAGTTCGGTACCTACGTCCGTGTTGGAAGCGCGGCCGAAGCCTATGAGCTCTTACAGAAGAACCGCAACAATAAGATTGTGGGCGGCGGCATCTGGATGCGCCTGGGTTCGCGTCGCCTGGCGACGGCGATTGACCTTTCGGCCTGTGGACTCGATCAGATCGAGGAGACCGAGACCGAGTTTCGCATCGGCACCATGTGCACCCTGCGCCAGCTCGAGCGCCATGCCGAGCTCAACGCGCTTGTCAACCATGTCTTTGAGTTCGCCGTCCACGATATCGTGGGCGTGCAGCTGCGTAACACCGCCACGGTGGGCGGCAGCATTTACGGTCGCTTTGGTTTTTCGGACGTGCTCTCGGCCTTTTTGGCGCTCGATTCGTACGTTGAGCTGACGGGTGCCGGCCGCCTGCCGCTCGCCGAGTTCGTGGACATGGGCTATGTGCGCGACGTGATTGAGCACGTGGTGGTCGTTAAGCATGATTACCGTGCGAGCTACGAGGCCGTGCGCAAGGCCGCGACCGACTTCCCCTCCTTAAACGTCACCGCCGCCTGGTGGGACAACAGCTGGCATGTCACCGTGGGTGCTCGCCCGCTGCGCGCGACCCTGCTGCAGGGTGAGGCATGCGGCCTTACCGCCGAGCAGCCTTCCGAGGACGAGCTTCGCGCCCTGGCCGCGTCCGTACGCGCGCTGAGCTATGGCACCAACCTGTGGGGCTCGGCCGACTACCGCCGCCGCATCTCGGCCCCGCTTGCCGTGCAGGCCGTGCGCCGCGCCGCCGGCATCGAGCTTTCGGCCGCGCTTGCCCGCGAGCTCGAGACCGTGCAGATCCCTAAGTTCGCCACGGACGAGTATTCCTGCCGCCGCGTGCCCGGCGTCGATTCTAGCGAGGTGCGCTAATGGCTGCCAAACTCATCGATCTTTCCTTTACGCTCAACGGCCGCAAGGTCAAGGTTCAGATTGCCCCCGACACCATGCTCTTTGCGCTTTTGCGCGAGCAGGGCTGTGCGTCGGTGCGTTGCGCCTGCGAAACCACCAACTGCGGCTTGTGCACGGTGTGGCTTGACGGCGACCCGGTGCTGAGCTGCTCGGTTCCCGCCGCGCGTGTCGAGGGCCGCTCCATCACCACCCTCGAGGGTCTCAAGACCGAGTCCGAGGCGCTCGCCCGCGCAATGGCTGCCGAAGGTGCCGAGCAGTGCGGTTTTTGCGCCCCCGGCCTCATCATGAACGTGCTGGCGCTTGCCCGCGCCGCCAAGGAGGACCCGAGCCTCGTCGCCACGCGCGAGGAGCTCTCGCGCCAGCTCGCCGGCAACCTCTGCCGCTGCAGCGGCTACGAGAGCCAGCTGCGCGCCATCGTGCGCTTCCTTAACGAGTCCGGCGTGCAGGTGGGCTTTGAGATGCCCGAGCTGCCGGTCAACGACACCAGCTGCGACGGTGTCTCGTACAAGCAGATTACCCACAAGCAGCCCAAGAAGGACTCGAAGGCCCTGCTTGAGGGGCGTCCCGTCTACACGGGCGACCTGGTGCCCGCCGGCGCGCTGATCGTCAAGCTCAAGCGCAGCCCGTATGCCCGCGCCAAGATCCGCTCCATCGATACGTCGCGCGCCCTGAAGGTGCCCGGCGTGGTGGGCGTCTACACCTACGAGGACGTGCCCAAGCGCCGCTTTACCATTGCCGGCCAGAGCTATCCGCAGCCGAGTCCCTACGACCGCCTGATTCTCGAGAACCTCGTGCGCTATCAAAACGAGGAAGTGGCGATCGTCGCCGCCGAGACTGAGGAGGCCGCCGACAAGGCGCTCAAGCTCATCAAGGTCGACTACGAGGTGCTCGAGCCCCTGCTCGACTTTACCCAGGCGCTCGATAACGACATCGTGGTCCACCCCGAGGGCGACGTAACCTTTATGTTCCCGCAGGGCGGCGACGTTGCTCGCAACCTGGTGTGCAGCGGCACCAGTGATTTTGGCGACTTGGACGAGGCGTTTGCCCAGAGCGACATCGTCTTTGAGCGCACCTACACGAGCCAGGCCACGCAGACCGCGCCCATGGAGACCTTCCGCGCCTTCGCGACGACCGATGCGTTTGGGCGCATCTCGGTGACCACCTCGACGCAGGTGCCCTTCCACGTGCGCCGCATGGTCGCGCAGTCGCTCGACATCCCGCAGTCGCAGGTGCAGGTCATCAAGCCGCGCATCGGCGGCGGCTTTGGCTCCAAGCAGACGGGCTGCTGCGAGATCTTCGTGGCGTTCGTCACCCAGCAGACCGGCCGTCCGAGCTATTGCTGCTACACCCGCGAGGAGACCATCACCGCGGGCAACTCGCGCCACCAGATGCAGATGACCGTTAGGCTGGGCGCCATGAACGACGGCACCATCACGGCCATCGACCTGCACACGCTGTCCAACGCCGGCGCCTATGGCGAGCATGCCACCACGACGATCGGCCTCTCGGGCCACAAGAGCCTGCCCATCTACAACCACGTGAAGGCGAGCCGCTTTAGCTGGGATGCCGTCTACACCAATACCAACCGCGGCGGCGCGTATCGCGGCTACGGTGCCACCCAGGGCCAGTTTGCCGTGGAGAGCGCCGTCAACGAGCTCGCCGACATGCTGCACATGGACCCCGCTGACCTGCGCCTTAAGAACATCGTGCGCGAGGGCGAGGTCATGCCGCAGTACTACAGCGAGAAGCTCAACGCCTGCGCACTCGACCGCTGCCTGCTGCGCGCGATGGACATGATCGGCTGGCGCGACAAGCCGCTGGCCGTGGATCTGGGCGATCGCGTGCGCGCCCTGGGCTGCGCGCTCACCATGCAGGGCTCGGGCATTTCCAACGTGGACATCGCCGGCATCGACATGCGCCTGGAAGAGGACGGCTTCATTACCATCGGCACCGGAGCCACCGATAACGGCATGGGCGTCGACACGATCCTGGCGCAGATTGCCGCCGAGGAGCTGGGCGTGGAGAGCTCGCTCATTGTGGTGCGCGGCGTGGACACCGACGTTTCGCCGTTCGACGCCGGCTCGTACGCGAGCTCGGGCACGTACGTGACGGGACTTGCCGCCAAGAACGCCGCGACCGAGCTGCGTGAGAAGATTTGCGCCAAGGCAGCCCGGATGTGGGGTGTGGACGCCGCCGACGTGGTTTTCGATGGCCAGTACGTGCGTCTGTCCGACGAGCGCGCCGCGCGCGAGCAGAACCGCTACCTCACGCTGCGCGACTTTGCCAACCTGTGCGTCAAGAACATCGCGGGCGGCGACGCGCTGACCTCGCACGCCTCTGCCTGCCTGCCCGTTTCGCCTCCGCCGTTTATGGCCGGTATTGCCGAGGTCGAGGTCGACAAGGCCACCGGCAAGGTGACTGTGGTGGACTACGCGGCGGCTGTGGACTGCGGCACCGTGATCAACGAAGCGCTCGCACGCGTTCAGGCCGAGGGCGGCATTGCCCAGGGTATCGGTCACGCGCTCTACGAGATCGTCGAGCACGACGACCGCGGCCGCCTGCGCACCGGCAACTTTATGAGCTACAAGCTTCCCACGCGCCTGGATATCGGCAGCATTCGCGTGGCCTTTGAGCCGAGCTACGAGCCGACGGGCCCGTTTGGCGCCAAGTCGATCGGCGAGGTCGTCATCAACACGCCGCTCGCCGCCGTGGCCTCGGCCGTGGCACACGCCACCGGACATCAGGTTCGCTCGCTGCCCATCACGCCCGAGAAGGCCCTGCTGGGGGAGTAGCGGGTCATCGAACAAGTCGTAATTGGCGGGGCGGGGCAACTCGCCCCGCCTTTTGCACTCGTGGTGAGGTCGTGAGCCTGTAAAACGTGTGCGTGCGCTTGTCGCTCGTATCTGCTATCATTCCTAATCTGTGCGCTCATGCGGGCGTGGCGGAATTGGTAGACGCGCCAGATTTAGGTTCTGGTGGGATTCCCGTGAAGGTTCGAGTCCTTTCGCCCGCACCAACGCACCCGCGTCGGCTTATGCCCTCGCGACGCTTGTTTCATAAAGGTACCAGCACCTCAGATAAGCTGGGCAGTATGAGGAGGAACGTGTTGAACATCACCGCTTCTGACGTCAAGGACGCCAAGCTCACCGCTACGGTCACCATCCCGGCCGCCGACGTCGACGCCGCGATCAAGAAGGCCTACAAGGAGACCGCCAAGAAGTACCGCTTCCCGGGCTTCCGCGCCGGTAAGGCCCCCCGTCCGGTCATCGACTCCGCTCTTGGCGCCGAGGCTACC